>NZ_JBWOPL010000109.1:0-22717 GCF_056451265.1 Rhodocaloribacter sp.
GAATGCATAAATATCCCGTATGGGGATCGTATGGGACTTAAAGAATCGGCGATATTGGTCTAATGAACGCCTTCGCCTTACGAGGCTTACTCTGGAAACGTGCAATTCATCACACACCCTTTCCGCAGCACGTCGGCGTAGATCTCGGCGGTGATGCGCTCGTCGTTGTGGCCGAGGAGGTTCTGGATACGGAAAATGGGCATGCCGTCGGAGGTCTGCACGCCGCCGTAGGTCTTCCGCAGGCTGTGGAACGCCGGCGACTCGGAGAGATTAACCAATCGCCGGTACTTCCGAAAGGGGCGGCGGGAAAGTTGATAAGAAAGGGGGCGCCCCTTGTTCCTCCGAACACGTAGGCCTCGCCGGGCATTTCCTTCCCCACGCTGAGCCGGCGCAGCATCTCGGCAGCCATTGGGGCAATCAGTACGATCCGGCCGTCCCCGCTCCTGGTGCGGTGGGCGGCATCGAGCGGACGACGATCAGCCCTCGTGCAAGGGGCACGTCCTTCCACTGGAGCGCGCAGAGCTCGTCCAGGCGCAGGCCGCTGCCGGCGGTGAAGCGGATGCCGTCGTCGCACCGGCGGAGGTAGCGGCCGGCGCGGCTCGTCGTTTGCGTTCGGTCCGTCGTTGCGCTCGCGTCGTGGGGGGGCGATAGTGATCAGCAGCCGGTCGAACCGGGGCGCCGGACCGGTCCGCAGGGGCGGAACCGGGGCGCTTTCCGTTTTGTTCTCCTCATGCCTGTTTCACAAACGGATTTCCATTAACTCTCAAGCTACCCGGCGCGTAACTTGAGGAAGCAATTCCGGCAAGCCGTATCTTTACGGTGCATGGTTGGTTGGCATGACAGGGAATGAGACATGAGGGTCTGATGCGGCACGGCGTCTAATCACGCAGGAGCGACGTCATCTGATGAGGTTTGGGGGCAATTCTTGAGTCATCCGAACAGGGCTGCCACTGGGCTCGGTATCGGATTCGAATACGAGTTTTTCACGCGGGGGTTAGGCTTCAGGCGTGACGGAGACGTCGCGTTCTATGATTCTTTCTCGTTTGTCGGGAAACGGATGGATGGGATTTTATGCAAGTCGTGTCAGGTTTATGGTTTGGCCGAGCCCGGCTCGGGGTGGCGGTGCATCCGGGCATCTTCAAATTGAGCCGGCCACTGGAGTGGTATGCCCTGCCACGAAAGGAACTCCGTCTTGATCTGATCGACGGTCTGAACCTGGGGTGTAACCTGAGGAGAGTCGTGCTTTCTTTCTGTCGGGGACCTAAGGATGCCCTCGAAGCATATTACAAAGATATTGCCACGAGTCTTTTTCGTTCGCCTTGCAGAATTTCATTTTTGAGACATAAGCCTGGGTCGGGGGATCGAAACCCGCGTCGCGCTATGCTTCAAAGCGAGCGCCACCCCTTAAAACACCACATACAACGGCGTATTCCGGGCTGCGTTTGGCTTCCTGGCCTGAACGACTCCGCTGTTCGGCGTCTTCCCGTTCTTTGATTCCTTCATGATCGTCTTGACGTTTCGCATATTGCCCTTCTGGAGATCAGAGCAATGGCTTCGTTGGATCGGCTTCATCGCAGTCTTGTTCGGTTTTGCGGCTACGCTGGTTCTCTGGCGGGTGATGGTTGTACAGGAGGATGCACACGTCGCGCGTGTGCTCGAGCTGTCGGGCGCCATGGCCGAGAGTAAAATCACGGCGCGGCTGGAAACGGAATTTCTGGCGTTGGCGCGCATGGCTCGGCGGTGGGAGGTGCATCGGCCGGCGGAGGCAGAGTGGAAGGCCGACGCACAGAACATCGTTCGGGACTACTCCAACCTGCAAACTCTGGCGTGGGTCTCCGCTTCCTTACGCGAAGCGTGGGTCGTAGCGCGGGAGGGCAGCGGCGGCGCCCGCGGTCCGGAAGGGTTTCGGAAGGCGCCGCTGGAACGAGTGCGGGACCACCGTGCGATGACGGTCAGCCATGTCTTTGACCTGGAGCAGGGAGGGAAGGGGCTGCAGGTAGCCGTACCCATTATCGAGGGGGACGCCACCGCCGGGTTCATCCTCGGCGTCTTTCGCCTCGAAGAAATCCTCCGTGCGTTCACGCGCATGGACTCCGGTTTCGGCTATGCCATCGCTGTTATTGACGAAGGGGAAGAAGTGTACCGGCACGGAAACGGGCGGTATGAAGCCGCCTGGAGTTATGAGACGAATATTGTGTTGCCGGGGACGACGTGGCGGATGCGGATCTGGCCGGAGCCGAACCTTTTGTCCGAGATTCGATCCCCGCTCCCCGAAGTGACATTGGCGGTGGGACTCTTGCTGACCCTGATGTTGGCGCTTACGATCCTGCTCACCCAGACGGCAGCGCATCGAGCCAGAAAGCTGGTCGAAGAGATCACCAAGCGCAAGCAGGTGAAGCAGAGCCTGCAAGAGAGCGAGGCGAAGTCTCAAGCCATTCTCGCATCGACCGTCGATGCGATCGTCACCATTGACGAGCGCGGCATCATCGAGACGTTCAACAAGGCTGCCGAAGGCCTTTTCGGGTATAGCGCCGAGGAGGCGCTCGGGCAAAATGTGAGCATGCTCATGCCGTCGCCTTATCGGGAAGAGCACGATGATTATCTCCGGAACTATCTGGATTCGGGGCGGAAGATGATCATTGGAATCGGGCGAGAAGTGATCGGGCGTCGCAAGGACGGCACAAGCTTTCCGTTAGATCTCTCGGTCAGTGAAGTGCGCCTGGGCAACCGGCGCATCTTTACCGGCATCCTCCGCGACATCACCGAGCGCAAGAGGTGGGAAGAGGAAATTCGCACGCTGAACGTTTCTCTGGGGCGACGCGTCCTCGAACGCACGGCTCAGATCACGGCACAGTATGAAGCGCTCAAGCGAGAGATTGTGGAGCGCAAGCATGCGGAGGAAGCCCTGGAGGAATCGCAGCGTTTTCTTCATTCAACGCTCAACGCGCTTTCGGCCCACATCGCGGTATTGGACGAAGAGGGGGTGATCATTGCCGTTAACGCAGCATGGCGCCGGTTCGCCGAAGCCAATCTCGGCGACCCGAGACGCGTTGGGGTCGGTGTCAATTACCTGGCTGTGTGCCAGGCTGCCACGGGCAGGGGGAGGGAGGGAGCGGATAAAGCGCTGACAGGCATACGCGCAGTGATGGCTCCTCGAATCGACACGTTCAGCATGGAGTACCCCTGCCATTCCCCCGGGGAGGAGCGATGGTTTGTCCTGCGGGTTAACCGGTTCTCCCAGGGAGATACCGTTCGCATCGTCGTCTCGCATGAGAACATTACCGAGCGGGTGCAGGCTGAGGAACGAGAGACCCGGATCGGCCGGATCCTGGAGGACTCGCTCAACGAGGTCTACATCTTTGATGCGGATACCCTTCGATATATTCAGGTCAATCGGGGCGCCCGTGAAAACCTCGGCTATGGCCTCGACGAGTTGCGGCGGATGACGCCGCTGGATCTGAACCCGGCTTTCACGGCTGCCTCGTTTTCCGAGTTGGTGGAACCGTTGATCGAGGGGAAGCAGGAGCAGGTTCAGTTTTCGACGAGTCATCGCCGCAAGGACGGGTCGTCGTATCCCGTCGAGGTGTATCTCCAGCAGTCGTTCCTGGGGCGGACGCCGGTGTTCGTGGGCATCGTCATGGACGTGACCAGGCGCAAGGAGGCCGAGGAAGAGATCCTGAAGTTAAACGAGGACCTGGAGCGGCGGGTGGTCGAGCGAACGGCTCAACTCGAAGCCTTTTCTTATTCGGTGTCGCACGACCTGCGGGCTCCGCTGCGCGCCATGGCGGGCTTCTCCAAAATCCTGATGGAGCAGCACACCGAGATGCTCAGTCCCAAGGCGGAGCACTATCTCAAGCGGATTGAGGCAAACGTTCTCAAGATGGGAGCCCTGGTGGACGATCTGCTGCGCTTCTCACGGTTGAGCCGTAAGGAACTCAAGCGGCGGACCGTCGAGCCCGCACGCATCGTGCGGGAGGTGCTCGAAGACCTCGATGCCATGCGGGAGGGTCGCCGGGTGGAGATCGAAGTTGCGGACCTGCCCCGTTGTTTGGCCGATCCGGCGCTGCTCAAACAGGTTTATGCCAACCTGCTCGGCAATGCCTTGAAATATACCCGTCGCCGCGCGGAGGCCCGGATCCGGGTGGGATCCTCGTTCGAGGACGGGCGCACGGTCTACTTCGTATCCGACAACGGCGTCGGTTTTGACATGCAGTATGCCGATAAACTCTTCGGCGTTTTCCAACGGCTCCACCGGGCCGAAGATTACGAGGGTACGGGCGTGGGGCTGGCCCTCGTGCAGAACATCATCCAACGACACGCCGGGCGTATCTGGGCCGAGGCCCGGCCCGGCGAAGGCGCTACCTTCTACTTTACCCTTAGCAAAAAACCTGAGGACGATGACGATTGAACATCCCGTAGAAATTTTGCTGGTTGAGGACAACCCGGACGATATCGAAATGGCCCTTAACGCACTGGAACAGCACCACATTGCCAATCGCATCCTCGTCGTTCGGGACGGAGCCGCCGCGCTCGATTACATGTTCTCCAGAGGAGCCTATGCCGGACGAGACAAGCAGACGCCACGCGTGATCCTCCTCGATTTGAAATTGCCTCTGGTAGACGGCCTGGAGGTCTTGCGCCGGCTCAAAGAGGACCCGCGCACGCAGGCCGTTCCGGTGGTCGTCATGACGGCCTCGCGCGAGGAGCAAGACCTGGTGGATAGCTACCGGCTGGGCGTCAACAGTTATATCGTCAAGCCGGTAGACTTTGTGCAGTTCAGCCAGGCCATGCGCACGATTGGTCTATATTGGCTGCTGCTCAACGAAGTGCCCACGCCCTAGCGTACCCGACATGCAGGCGGTCCGGTGGTCGTCTTCATGGAGTTCGGTTCGCCGTACGTCCCAACCGTCGTTTCGATGAGACACTGCGGAAAATATCACCCGATGCAAGGATTCGGGGGCGAGTCTTCCCGGGCATGGCGAAAGAGATGCGTTGGGTTGCTTTCCAATCAGGTTGTTCCTTATGCCTGGTGCGGCCCGCGGGCCGTGGCTACCCGGGTCAAAGCCGTGGCTACCCGGGTCAAAAAGGAAGCAACCCCTTTGGCCGGGTCGCCATGGAATTGCGCGCGCCCGATACGGAATTTAAGAATCAAACCATCATCCTGAGGGGTGGAGAGGGACCATGAAGAAGTATCTGCGCGTGCTCTTGCTCGAAGACGATCCCGATGACGCCGTTTTGATACGGCACGAACTCGAACGAGGCGACTTCCGAGTCGAGGTCCATCGGGTGGAGACGCCCACGGCCTACCTGAACGCTCTTCGCGCGCGCCCCGATCTGATTCTGGCCGACTACCATCTGCCGCAGTTCGATGCCATGCAAGCGCTGGCGCTTTTGAAAGAGCAAGACCTCGATATCCCCTTCATTATCGTCAGCGGGGCGCTTGGGGAAGAGCTTGCCGTGGCCGCGCTCCGGCATGGTGCGGCGGATTACCTGCTCAAGGACCGGCTTGCAAGGCTCGGAGAAGCGATCCGGCGGGTCCTGCAAGAGCAGGAACTTCGCCGGCAGAAGCAGCAGGCCGAAGACGAGTTGAAGCAACAGACCGTTTTTCTGCGGCAGGTCATCGACACCATTCCCCATTGGATTTTCGTAAAGGACCGGGCCGGGCGCTTCACCCTGGTCAACCAGGCGGCGGCGGATGCCTACGAGACCACGGTGGAAGACCTGAAGGGCAAAACCGATGCGGAAACCCGGGCCACACCGGAAGAAATAGCGCGTTTCCACAGAGACGATCTCGAGGTGATGGATTCCGGCGTCGAAAAGGTCATTCCGGAATTGGAAATCGTCGATGCCGGAGGAAGCCGGCATATTCTTCAGGTGTTCAAACGCCCGATCGCCGATTCGGACGGACGGATCAATCACGTGCTGGCGCTGGGGGTCGACATCACCGAGCGGAAGCAGTATGAAGCCGCTCTGCTAGAGGCGAAGCAGCGAGCGGAAGAACTCAGTCGCCTCAAATCAAGCTTTCTGGCGTGCATGAGTCACGAGATCCGTACGCCGCTCTCGGCCATAACCGGGGTGGCGGATCTTCTGGTGGACGAGGTCGGTCCTGCCCAGCAGGAACTGGTCAAACTGATCCAGGCCGGCGCTTCGCGCCTGTTGGAGACGCTCACTTCCGTGCTGGATCTGACCCAGCTGGAGGGGGGAAGTTTACAGATGAGACCGGAGCCCTTCGACCTCGTGGAGCAGGTCCGGACGACGGCCCCGTTGTTTCGAGAGCAGGCGCTGCAGCAGGGACTCTCGCTCTCGCTCGCTTTGCCTGAGGAGCCGATCGAGGTGGAACAGGATCGCGCGGCCGTCAACCGCGTGCTGATGAACCTGATATCGAACGCCGTCAGGTTCACGAAGGAGGGCGGGGTGGTGGTCGGTGTAGAAGCCGAGGGACCGGCGGTAACGATTCGAGTGACGGACACCGGCATCGGCATCAGCGAGGTTTTTCTGCCCCATCTGTTTGAGGAGTTTCGGCAAGAATCGAGCGGGTTGGCGCGAACACATGAGGGCAGTGGCCTGGGCCTGTCGATCACGAAGCGATTGGTGGAACTGATGGGCGGTGAGATTTCGGTGGAAAGTGAGCGTGGGAAAGGCAGTGCCTTCACGGTTCGTCTGCCGCGCCGCGTCTCGGAGGCCGGTTCGATCGAGGAGCGGACTCCGGATCTAGCCGGTGTCCCGCGGGAGAAGGCAGCCACGCCGCAGCACGAAGCAGACTTGCCGCCGGACGAAACGGAGAGGAGCCGGGTCGAAACAATCGCGCCCCCGCGAGAAAGCGATACGGAGAAGGCCGGAACAAACGGAGAGAGGCAGAAAGCATCCGCATCCCAAGCGGAGACGCGCAAGCGCCGGATCCTCGTAGTGGAGGACGATAAAAGCACACGGTTTGTGCTCAAGCGTATGCTGGAGAAACAATACGAGGTGGCGACAGCGTCCAGTGTGGAAGAGGCGCTTGAAAAGGCCGCCGCAACGACCTTCGATGCACTAATGCTCGACATTAACCTGGGTGAGCAACGCACGGGTGAAGACCTCTTGCATGAACTGAGGAACCGGCCCGAGTATGAGCGGGTGCCGGCCGTGGCCTGTACTGCATACGGCTTGCCGGAGGATCGGGAGCAGTTTCTGGCGAAGGGTTTTGACGAATTTATCAGCAAACCCTTTTCGTGGAAAAAATTGCTGGAAATACTCCAAACCGCTTTCGATAAGCCGGCAGGCGTGGTGGCCGAGGTAAAGCCCGTTCGAAAAAACGAGATGAAGCTCCCGCCATTGCCGGGCAACCTGTCTGAGATCGTGGAGGTTCTTTCGGGCACGAGTGTCAGTCCGGATATGGAGCGTCTTCAGGTCGTGCTGGCTACGGATCCGATCATGGCGAGTTGGGTGCTCTCGCACGTGAACTCGGCCTATTTCAGCGTGCGGGGTGAAGTGTCGAGCCTGGATCGGGCGCTGACGTTGCTGGGGGTCCGGCCGGTATGCAATCTCGTTTTGATGAAGATCCTGACGGAGGTTTTCGCGGACGTGGGGACGGCGCGTGCGCAACGGGTCTACAAGCATTTGATGACGATCAGCATCGCCACGGCGGCGTTTGCACGGGACCTGGCCCAAAACGTAAGGCTGCCGGATTCGGAGCGGGCGTTTACGGGAGGGCTTTTGCACCAGGCGGGCCGCCTCGTGTTGCTGAGCAATAATCCGGACAGCTACGCTGACCTATGGTATAGCGTGGGCGACGCGGCGTCCTCGGGTGCGCTGGTCCCCCCCTCGTTCAAGCTGGAGCGTAATCGGTTCGAAACGGATGCAATCGAACTGGGCACGATGCTCATCCGTCACTGGGGATTGCCGAAGGAGTTCGCCGCGATCATTCGGTATTATAATGACCCCGGGCGGGTGAGCAATACGTCCCTTCGCAAGCTGGTGCTCGTGGTAGCCGCAGGCCTGGAGTTCGCTCAGAAATTGTCGGTTTCTTCCGTGTCCGGCGGCTCCGGCAGAAAGGTGCCCGTGCCTTCACCGTTGGAGCAACTCGCGGAGATGGAGACGTTGAGCCCCTATGTATTGCGCCGTTTCCTGGAGGAAAGGATGGACGAAGTGCGAGAGTTTATCGATGCGTGCATATGAGCATCGGCGTCGTTCCGGAGGGATGGCAGGCGCGGGATCTGCCGCTTGGTTCGATCTTCCCCCCAAAGCTCGTCTTCCGGGATGGCAGTTTTCGAACCAGTCCGGAGAGTGAGATAATCACACTAATTGGCGGAAAAACGGAGAAAATGAGGAACGCCGACCGTCCTGCGACGACCGGCGTCCTATTAGGCTCCCCGGGTAGGACTCGAACCTACAACCCTGCGGTTAACAGCCGCATGCTCTACCATTGAGCTACCGAGGAATGAACAAGGCTCGACGAAGCAGGGGCTTCGCCAGAGCGGACGCAAAGATAGCGCGCTTTCCCGAAGCGCACAAGCCTCTTGACAGCCTTTTCAACAATTCCCGCGCGCCGCTTGTTTCCCTCCTCAACGCTCCCACACGTTGTTGGCACGGTTGACGTCCGGGAGATACTGGTCCGGGTCGATCTCGACGCGGACGACCGTGCCCGGCGCCAGGCGAAGCGTGGCCTCGCGCGCGCCGTCGAGCCACGTTGCGACCGGCAGGGTCCGATCCGCCACGGTCCCGTCGGCATACGTGACGCGGAGGGGGACCGGCATCGGCGACAACCCCCGGTCCTCGACGGTGACGACGACGCCGTCGGAGTCTTGCTCCACCTGCGCGATGGCCTGATCGAGCGTCCACGTCGTGTAAAACATCGTCGTCCAGAACCAGTCGAGGTCCTGCCCCAGCACGTCTTCGAACGTGTTGAAAAGGTCGTACGGCTGCGGGTGTTTGTAGGCCCACCGGCGGGCGTATTCCCGGTAGGCTTGCATGAAACGTTCTTGCCCGAAAAGCCCCCGCAGGGCATTCAGGGCCACAGCCGGTTTGCTGTACGAAGCGATGCCCCGCGCCGGTGAGTTGGGCGGATAGAGGTCGGCGTGGCGCATGGGCTCCACCTCGCGTCCGGTGCCGGCAATGCGGTAATAGGCCTGCCGCGCCGGATCCCAGGCGTTCACGTTCCAGAAGGCCGCCACGCCCTCGTTGGTGTTGAAAGAGGTCAGCCCCTCGTCCATCCAGGTGTATTGCTTCTCATCCTGCCCGACGACCATCGGAAACCACATGTGCCCGATCTCATGGAACGTGACGCCGAAGAGCGAGCGGTCGTTGCGGGCGCCGCCGATGAGGGTGATCATCGGGTATTCCATCCCGCCGCCGATGATGCCTTCCACGGTCGTCATGTGAGGATACGGATAGGGCATGAACATCTTCGAGAGGTACTCGATGGAGAACTTGCCGAACTCGGCGGAGCGGTCCCAGGCTTCGGCTTCCGGGCGATAGAGCGCGTGGATCATGGCGAAGTCGTTCTGCCCGTCTCCGTCGCGGTCGCCTACTTCGGCGGTGGTGGCGTCCCAGAGGTAGTGTGCGGAGGCGCCGAAGGCGAAGTCGCGGACGTTCTCGGCGTGAAAACGCCAGGTCAGCCGCCCGGAGGCGCTTGCGGCGGTGGAGCGCCCGGGGGCGCGGTCCTCGGCCTCGACGACGTGCACGACGGCCCCGCTCTCACGGTTGTCGGCGGCCATCGCCAGGCGGGCGCGGGTCTGCTCGGAGAGGACCTCCTCGGGGTTCCGGAGCACCCCCGTCGCGCCGACGAGCCAGCCTTCGGGCACGTCGATGGCGACGTCGTACGTGCCGTAGTCCATGTAAAACTCGCCGTTGCCCATGTACGGATCGGCCTTCCACCCGTTGACGTCGTCATAGACGGCGACTTGCGGATACCAGTAGCCCAGGTAGAACACCTCGCCGTCCTGACCCATGCGCGGCGCGCCGAGGCCGGGCACTTCGAAGCTCCAGGAGAACGTGAGCGTGGCGGTCGCCCCCGAGGCAAGGGGTTCCGGCAGCATGAGGCGCATCACCGTCCCGTCGATGGCGTAGCCGGGGACCGCTGCGCGGGAAGGGGTGCGTTCGAGCAGGACCTCTCCGTTGTAGCGCACCTCCGAGAGGTGCATGCCGCCGGTGAGCTGCTGCGGGCGGTTGCGGATGACGCCTTCCTTGTGCAGATTCTGGCGCAGGTGAACCAGCAGCCGGTCGAGGTCGTCCGGGGAATGGTTGTGGTAGCGGATGGTCTCCTGGCCGCGCAACATCCGGGTGTCGGGCGAGAGCTCGGCATGAATGGTGTAATCGCCGGTGTTGGTCCAGTACCGGGGGCCGGGCATGCCGTCGGCGGTGCGGGTCCCCCGTTCGACGGCGCGCTCGAACGACGGCGAGGGAAGGACCGGGTAGGGGATCGGACGAGGCGCCTGCGCCCGCACGGGCTGTGCGACGCTCAGAAGGAGACAGGCAGCGAGGAAAACCGTTGAACCGGGACGCATGGGAGGACGTTTTTCATGAAAAAAACCGGGGACCGGACGCCCGGCTAAGCTCGGAATTGTGGGGGAGGCAAGCAAGAGCGCGTCATGGATTCGCATCGAAACCCGGGCATTGCGAAGTCGTTATGAAAACAAGCGATGGGTTTCACAGGGGTTGCGCCGGGCGGGAATAATGCGTAGAATTGCCGTCCTTCGATGCCCAGGTGGCGGAAGTGGTAGACGCGCTAGATTCAGGATCTAGTGGCCATTACGGCCGTGGAGGTTCGAGTCCTCTCCTGGGCACTTCGACATCCCCGTAAGTTTTCGACTTGCGGGGATGTTTCGTTTTACGGATACGACGGGGGATCTGCAAAGCCCGATCCTCACGAGGAAAACGCTTCGGAGCCATGGACTTCGAAGCGTTTGACGTTTGCCTTCCTCGCGGGAAGGGACCCGGCGAGACGCTCGACCGCCGGGGCAGGGCGTCGCGGGGCCGGTTATTCACAAACTCCCCGAAGGCGACGCCGCGCATACCGCCGAACATGTCGTATCTTGGGCGCGGTTTTGAAGTGATCCATCCTACCGCATCCACTGCACACATGGGGAATACATCCGACATTCAGACGGCCGGGAAGAAGTACGTCGCCGTCGCCGGAAACATCGGGGCCGGGAAAAGCTCGCTCACGAAGGTCCTGAGCGACTATTTCAAGTGGGAAGCCTATTTCGAACGGGTAGACGATAATCCGTACCTGTCTGATTTTTATGAAGATATGCGAAGGTGGTCGTTCAACCTTCAGGTGTTCTTTCTGTCAAGCCGCTTCAATCATCAGCGCATGATCGAGTCCGCGCCGCACTCCATCGTGCAGGACCGGTCGATCTATGAGGACGCCGAGATCTTCGCCCGAAACCTCTATGAGATGGGCCTGATGACCGGGCGCGATTTCGAGAATTATACCGAGCTTTTCAAGATCATGACCTCGTACCTCCGCCCGCCGGACCTGCTCGTGTATCTCCGGGCCTCCGTGCCGACGCTCGTGCGGCACATCCAGGCGCGCGGGCGGGAGTATGAATCGAGCATCCGCATCGAGTACCTCGAACGGCTCAATGTGCATTATGAGAACTGGATCGACCGGTACGAAGCCGGGCCGAAGATGATCATCGACGTGGACGAACTCGATTTCGTGAACCGGGATGAGGATCGCATGGAGATCATCGGGCGCATCGAAAGCCGGCTCTTCGGGCTGTTTCCGGAATAATTTCGTCAGGGCGGGACGCGACGGGAGGGCATACGATTGCAGGCCTCACACGGCACACGGCGGATCGGGCGTCTTCGGGCATGCGTGCTCCCGGCGCTCTTCGTGTGCAGTCTCGCGGCGCCGTCGTTCGGACAGGTGGCGGACTCGACCCGCACCGCTCCCGCCGACACGCTTCGAGCCGTTCCTGCCGACACGCTTCAGGCCGCACCCGCCGACACGCTTCAGACCGCACCCGCCGACACGCTTCGGGCTCCGGTGGGCTTTCCTCCGCCCGAGCCGGGAGACGCCGTGGGCGCGACGCTGCCGGCGCGCGGGATCGCGCTGGACCCGCCGGGCATGCTCGGGCGCGTGCCCGGCTCGTTCGTCTATGACTTCGGAACGCCGGGCTGGCCGGACGGGTGGAGTCCGTACGGGCTGAACCCGAACCACGTGGGGCTGTTCGTGGACGGGCTGCCGATGAACGACCTCATCACGGGGCGGCCCCGGTACGACCTGATCCCCTTCACCTTTCTGGAACCGCTCCGCACACAGGCGGCCCGCGACGACGCCCCGGTGGCGGTTCACGGGCGGGTGCGCGACTACGACACGCCGCAGCCGCTCACCGAGATGCGGTATTGGACGAGCAATACGGGCCTTCAGAGCGTGACCGTGATGCACGCGCAGCGGAGACGGCCGGTGTGGCTCGGCCGACCCGGACGGCTGAACGTGCTCTTCGGCTACGGCGGGCATGCGGCGAAAGGGGAGTATCCGGGCAGCCGACTGCGACGGGCGCGCCTCGTGCTCGGACGGATCCGGTACGAACGTCCCGGCTGGTCCGTCGAGGTGAAGAACCTCTTCAACCGGCGGCGGGTGGGGGCGCACGGCGGTGTGCTCCCGGCCCCCGGCGCGGCGTACGAGTCGATCTTTCAGCGACTCGGGGCGCAGGTCGAGAACCCGGACGCCCTCCGCGAGACGTTCCGGAACGACTTCTCCGCCACGTTCCGCGCGCGTCTCGCGCCGGGGCTGGAGGCGCTGACGCTGTCGGGGCTCTGGACGAACGAGCGCCTGCAGTACCGGAACCCGTCGGACACGCTCACGGCCCGCATGAGGCGGCTGGGCTTCCGCTTCGCGCAGGACCTCCGGCTCGGCGGGCATCGGCTGCGCCTGAGCGCCGAGGGTTGGCGGGACGTCGTCCGGACGGGCGCGGCGCTGCCGGACTCGCTCGGCCTCTCCCGGGGACAGCTTCACGTCGCCGCGCGCGATACGTTCGCCCTCGGCGCGTTCGAAGCGATCCTCGAAGGCGGCTACCACCGGGGCGACGGCGTCTCCTTCCCGACCGGCTTCGCGCGTCTGACGGGACGTTTCTCGGCGGTGCGCGTGTTCGCCGAGGGCACACATGCGGGACAGCCGGTCTCGTGGATCGCCCGCTACGGCTTCGGCGGAAGCGTCGTGCCCGTCTCCGAGCGTCCGGACGGTCGCCTCACGATGGGGCGCGTCGGCTTCTCGGTCCGCCTCGGCCCCTTCGACCTGACGGCCTTTGGCTTCGTCCACGAACTCCGAGACCCGCTCGACCTGTTCGTGACGGCGGGGGACACCGTGGCCGCGCGCACGGCCACGGAGACGTGGCGACGGGCGGGCGTCGCGGGAGACGTCGGCTTCCGGCGCGACGCCGCGCGCGGCCTCTACCTCATCGCGCAGCCGACCCTCACGCATTTCCGCGCGCCGGTCTCGGCGGACGGGGCGCGGGCCGCCGCCGCGCTCCCGGAGCTTTTCGGGCAGGCCCGCCTCGGCGCTCGTTTCCCGCTCTTCCAGGGTGACCTCGACCTCAACGTCTACCTGCGGGGGCGGTACTGGGGACGGATGCGCAGCCGCACGCTGCACCCGCAGACCGGCCTGCTCGTCCTGCCCGAAGCCGACGCCCGCACCGTCAACGCCTCCGGAACGCTCGATCTCTACCTCGAAGGCGGCGTCCGCTCGGCGACGCTCTTCCTCGCCTATGAGAACATCCTCAGCGGCACCCGGCTCCTCGTCGGCAACCTCATCGTGCCTGACTATCCGCTCCCGGAACGACGACTCCGCTTCGGCGTCTTCTGGCCCATCCTGAACTGACGGGCGACAACCTTTTCGGCTTCGGTCGTATAAGGGAAAAACACCGTCCTCTTTTCGCGATGAACACCCTGCCTGCCCCCCCTTTGCGTCCCTCCGAGTACGAACGAGAGGCGTTTCGCCGGATTCTGCAATGGCGGAACCCGGAGCGAAGCGCGCTCAAGCGGGCGGCGGGATGGGTGCAGGACCGCATGGGCGAGGTGACGGACCTCGTGCGAAAGATTCCCGGCGTCGACTGGACCATCGAGAATGTGGTGGCGGGGCTGCTTCAGGTCACGAACGAGATCACACAGGACTCGGTGTGGGCCGACGCGATCCACGAGGAGTACCGGCAGTCCGGGCACCCGGTCCGTCATCCCGCGCACATCCGGCGGCTCGACCTCGCGGCCGTGGACCGGGTGATGGACGGTCTCGGGCACAAGTACCGGGCGCTCGCCGCCGTCGAGGGCGCCGCCACGGGCTTTGCCGGGGCTTCGGGCATCGTGCCGGACCTCATCGCGCTCGTGGCGCTCAACCTCCGCGCGGCCGGGGAGCACGCCGCCTATTGCGGCTTCGACGTCTCCGAGCCGGCCGAACGCCTCTTCGCACTTCGCATCCTCGACCACGTCTCGCGCTCGGACAGCAAAGCCGCCGACGTCGCGATGACGCCCGTCCTCTCCGTCGCCACCCGCGTGGCGAAGAGCCAGAGCAAGAACGCGATGGAGCAGGCGGGGATGTCGCGGGCCATCGAGAACCTCGTCAAGAAACTCGGCCTGCACCTCTCCGAGGCGAAACTGGCGCAGGCCGTACCCGTGACGGGCGCGGTCATCGGGAGCGCGTTCAATACGTACTATACGGATCAGGTCTGCCGGGCCGCCTACCACCTCTACCGCGAGCGTTTCCTCTTCGAGAAGTACGGCCCCGAGGTCCTCGCCGGTCTGACGTGAGGAGGGCGGAAGCCGTTGGAGCGTGCGCTTGAGGATGGTGCGCCCGAAGAAGTTTTCCACGCGTGGAGGGGGCATGGGAAGGGGCGAAGGCGACGTGCGATCCGCGCCCTCCGGGAACCCCCGTCGCGCTCACTGCACGCGCCCCCGCGCATCGACGGGCCAGGCTTCGAGCACGTCGTCGCCGTCGACGAGGTAGAGGGTGTCCTGGGTGTTGACCACCACGCAGGCATGGTTCGGCGTCACGCGCACCCGGTCGCCGACGGACAGTGTGGAGCCGCCGGGGACGCGCACCCAGCCATGCTCTTCGGAGAGGCCCGTGATGCGGGCATGCGGAAGCGGCTCCATCGTGCGGGCGTTGTAGAGGAGGATGCCGTGCCCCCGTGTGTGATAGCCGATGTCGGAGGTGAAGACCTTCTTGCCGGCATCGAGGAAGAGGCGTTCCTGTCCGGACGTCTCGCGGTGCTTGCTGATGACGGTGGCGAGGACGGTGAGGGCGCAGTCGTCGAGCGTGGCGGAGGCGAGGCCGACCTGCATGGCGTCGTTGAAGACGTAGTTGCCGGGGCGGATCTCGGTGATGCGGAAGCCGTCGAGGGTGCGGTTCTCGAAGAAGCGCATCGAGGGCGTCGAGCCGATGCTGATTTCGAAGCGTTCCGGCGTGACGCCCGGCACGCCCGCCTCGCGCAGGGCGGCGGCGAAGACGAGCATGCGGTCCCGTTCCTCGGCGCTGACGCGGCGGAGGGCGTCCTCGGCCGTCTCGTACTCGCACGGGCCGTGGTACGACTGCCCCGCGTGGGTGAGGAGGCCCGCGAGCCGCAGCCCCGGCAGGGAGGCGACGAAACGCACGAAGTCGACGCTTTCGGGCCGGTCCCATCGCACGCCGCAACGGCCATAGCCGCAATCCACCTCCACGAGCGCCTCGGCGCGGCGGTCGCGGGCGGCGTAAAACTCGGAAGCCGCCCGTGCGCCTTCGGGCGTGTCCACGCAAAAAGAGATCCGCGCCCGGTCCATGAGCCGGAGCAGCCGGGCATGCTTCTCCTCGCCGACGACGGTGTAGGCCAGCCGCACATCGTCGAAACCGGCCTCGACGAAGACTTCCGCCTCGCCGGGCTTGGCGACGGTGAGGCCGTGCGCGCCGCCTTCGAGTTGCCGTCGCGCCAGCGCCACGGACTTGTGCGTCTTCGTATGCGGGCGCAGGCGCACCCCCTGCGCGTCCGCTTTTGCCTGCATCCGGGCGAGGTTGTTTGCGAGCCTCCGTCGCTCGATGAGCACGGCCGGGGTCGCGAGGGTGTCAAGCGTCCGGGCGCTCGTCTCGGGGAGGGGTTGGGTCGTCGTCGGCATCGGTCGCTGGCGCTTCGGGGGGTGCGGAAGGGCGGGGCGGGAAGGCTTCTTCGTCTGTATGCGCTCCGGCGCTTACGCCGGGTAGAGAAGCCAACGCTTCCGGCTCGGCGGGGGTTTCTCCGGCGGAAGCGTCGGTGGAAGGTGGTGTGGACGGGGCACGGCAGCGGCGTCCGTCATGATACGAAAAAGCCCGGAGGATGGGCGATCCTCCGGGCTTTGTGCGGGTTTGTGCGCGTCGTTCGGCGTCGTCCGGTCACGAAGGGGACACGCGGGTTCCGACGCGGCCCATGGCCACGCGGAGGCGGTTGCGCGCGCGTTCGAGGGCGCGCTGGGCGCGTTCCCGCTCGGCGCCTTCGAGCCGGCGGAGGCGTTCGAGGGCGCGCGCTTCGGCGGCCTTCGCCCGCTCGACGTCGATGGCCGACGACGGCTCGGCCGTCTCGGCGAGCACCGTCACCGTGTTGTTGAGCACTTCGAGGAAGCCGCCGCTCGTGGCGAAGAGGATCTCCTGCCCGGAGGGCTCGACGATCACGAGCGGGCCGATGTCGAAGGCAGCGATCATGGGCGCGTGGTTGAAAAGCACCTCGAAGGATCCCTGCACGCCCGGCGCCTTGACGCCCTGCGCGTCGCCGCGAAAGACGCTGCCGTCCGGCGAGACGATGTCCACGTAAAGATTTCCAGCCATGTTCTCCTGTGGCATGCGTGAGGCGGAGGGCCGGTCGGCGGCTCCGCGCCACGGGGTTGGGTTAACCTTCTTCCTTGAGCATCCGCTCGCCGGCCTCGATCACTTCCTCGATGACGCCCTTGTAGGCAAAGGCGCGTTCGGGCAGGTAATCGAGTTCGCCGTCGAGGATCATGCGGAAACCGCGAATGGTGTCGTCGATCTTGACGTACTTGCCCTCGAAGCCGGTGAACTGCTGGGCGACGAAGAAAGGCTGGCTCATGTAGCGCTGGGCGCGGCGGGCGCGCTGCACGACGAGCTTGTCCTCGTCCGAGAGTTCGTCCATGCCGAGGATGGCGATGATGTCCTGAAGCTCCTTGTACCGCTGCAGGAGCTGCTTGACGTCCTGGGCCGTGTTGTAGTGTTCGGCGCTCAGGATGTTCGGGTCGAGGATGCGGCTGGTGGAGTCGAGCGGGTCGATGGCGGGGTAGATGCCGAGCGAGGCGATCTGCCGGGAGAGCACCGTCGTGGCGTCGAGGTGGGCGAAGGTGGTGGCGGGGGCGGGGTCGGTCAGGTCGTCCGCCGGCACGTAGACGGCCTGGAACGAGGTGATCGAGCCTTTCTTCGTCGAGGTGATGCGTTCCTGCATCTCGCCCATCTCGGTGGCGAGCGTCGGCTGGTAGCCCACGGCGCTGGGCATGCGCCCGAGCAGGGCCGAGACCTCCGAGCCCGCCTGCGTGAAGCGGAAGATGTTGTCGATGAAGAAGAGCACGTCGCGCCCGCCGAGGTCGCGGAAGTACTCGGCGATGGTCAGGCCGGAGAGGGCCACGCGGGCGCGGGCGCCCGGCGGCTCGTTCATCTGCCCGAAGACGAGGGAGATGTTGCTCTCGCGAAGGGCGTCCATGTCCACCTTCGAGAGGTCCCATTCGCCTTTCTCCATCGATTCGAGGAAGGCATCGCCGTAGTTGACGACCTTGCTTTCGAGCATCTCGCGGAGCAGGTCGTTGCCCTCACGGGTGCGCTCGCCCACGCCGGCGAAGACGGAGAGGCCTTCGTGCGCCTTGGCGATGTTGTTGATCAGCTCCATGATGAGCACCGTCTTGCCGACGCCGGCGCCGCCAAAGAGGCCGACCTTCCCGCCGCGCGAGATGGGCTGGATGAGGTCGATGACCTTGATGCCCGTCTCGAGCATGTCGATGGACGTGGCCAGCTCGTCGAACGGCGGCGGCTCGGCATGGATGGGGCGGTAGCCCTCGGCCTCGGGCTGGGGCAGCCCGTCGATGGCCTGGCCGACGACGTTGAGCAGGCGGCCGCGCACGGACATCCCCGTGGGCATGGCGATGGCCCGGCCCGTGTTCGTCACCGGCGTGCCGCGCGTGAGACCGTCGGTCGTATCCATGGCGATGGTGCGCACGCGGTTCTCGCCGAGGTGCTGCTGCACTTCGAGCACCAGCTTGCTGCCGTCCTCACGGTCAATGACGAGTGCGTCAAGGATTTCAGGTACGGCGTCGGCGGGGAACTGGGCGTCAATCACAGCGCCGAGGATCTGGATCACCTCGCCGTTAACTTGCTTTGCTTCCATCAGGCGTTGAAGGCTTTATGTTCTGGTAGTTCTATGCGAATGCGTCGTCCGCTGCGCGTCGGTACGAAAAGGGAACGATCGGGTAAAAATAACCTGCCCGTCTTCGACATGCTCGCCCTCGTACGCCCGCACCCGGTCCGGGATCGCAAAGAAACCGGGAATTTTGGCGCGCTTCGCCGTTCCTTTGATGATCCGGCAGGTTCGGAGCTGTGGCTCTCTCATACGCGGGATCTCGAACGTGCGCTATTTGAGGCACCCCGGGCAGCGGTCTGACGCTTCGCTCCTCGCGACCGGGATAGCCTCTCCACTCCGTCGTTGGATATCATCCCTGTTCGCTACGCTTCCTATCCGCAGATCGGCGCGACCCTGCCTGTGGTCGGCTTCTACACGATGGGCGAGATCTGCCCGCTTCCGACCTCATCGAAGCCCATCCACCACGTCAGCACTTTCGTCACCGTCCTGATCGGGGAGGAGGTTAACACGGTGGGCGCGTGACAGCATGCACAAAGATCCCGTATCCGGGTCGTGTGAGACTTCAAGAATCGCCGGTATAGGTCCAACAAAGGGCTTCACCTCATGAGGCTTATTCCGGCAAAGTGCAATTTGTCATGCGCCCCTGACGCCCCTGATTCGGAGAGCGCGTATCACAACGCAAGGCAGCCGACAACGTGTTCGACGGTTCCGGCATTGCTCCGCCCCAAGCGTTTTATTAGCCTGTCGAAAGGTCGCCATAGCGGATTGCGAGCGATCGCTTCCGTCAAGCGGTTCCCATAGCTTCTGGCGAATGACCGGGACCAATGAACCTATCGCGGGGTCAGGAGGGGAGCCCTCGGCAGCGCGGCCGGGACGAGCGCACACGGTCCTCAGTCGAATGGCTGCGGCGGTGGTGCGCAGAACTGGTTCGCCGTCGCTCTCGAAGTGCTCATCGTGATCGTCGGTGTCGCCGTTGGTTTCCAGGTGACGGCGTGGGGCCGCACGCGCGTGCCGACAAGGCCAAAGAACAGACCTGTCTCCGGCAACTCACGGGCGACGGTTGCGCCGTTCACCGGTCATCGCTCGACCCGCCCGGCCCCGCCGCCGGCCGTCAGACGTTCCACCTCCTCGGCGGACACCAGGTTGAAGTCGCCCGGAATGGTTTGCTTCAAACAGGAAGCCGCCACGGCGAATTCCAGGGCGTCGCGGGTGTTGCGCTTGGTGAGCAGGCCGTAGATGAGGCCGCCCGCGAATGCGTCGCCGCCGCCGACGCGGTCCACGAGGGTGATTTCATAGCGGCGGGAACGGTACGGAGCAGAACAGTCGCGGTCGTCGAGCATCAGAGCGCTCCAGCCGTTGTGCGAGGCCGAGAAACTCTCGCGCAGGGTGATGGCCACCGTTCGGAAGCCGTACGTTTCTCTGAGTCGGCGCGCCAGGTCGGCATAGCCTGCTTCCTCCAGGCGTCCGTGCGCTACGTCGGCGCCGCCGGCCGTCAGTCCCAGGCTCTTCTCGGCGTCCTCTTCGTTGGCGATGCAGACGTCCACGCATCCCATGAGCGGTTGCATGACGGCGCGGGCTTCCGCCACGGACCAGAGCTTTGAGCGGTAGTTGAGGTCGCAACTGATCCGGGCGCCATGACGGCGGGCGGCTTCGCAGGCGGCCCGCAGGGTGCGGCGGGGTTGTTCGCCCAGCGCGGGGGTGATGCCCGTCCAGTGAAACCAGCAGGCCCCCTCAAAGAGCGCGTCGAAGTCGACCTCCCCGGGGGACAGGGTGGTGACGGCGCTGCCGGCACGGTCATAGAGGACCTTCGAGGGTCGCTGGCTGGCGCCGTTTTCCAGGAAATAGATACCCAGTCGGTCGCCGCCGCGCACCACGGCATCGGTATGCACGCCGTAGCGCCGGAGGTGGTTGAGCGCTGCCTGGCCGATCTCGTGGCGGGGCAGCTTGGTCAGAAAGTGGCTTTCCAGGCCGTAGGCGGCCAGCGAAGCCGCCACGTTGGCCTCCCCCCCGCCAAAGGTGACGTCGAACTGCGGGGCCTGGACGAGACGCGCGAAGCCGGGCGGAGACAGTCGAAGCATGATCTCGCCGAAGGTGACGATTTTCATACGAAGCGGTGGGTGTGGTTGCGGGGAGGGGGCAGGAAAGTAAGGGGGCGGGAGATTAATTTCGAGGCGGGGTCAACGGATGCACGTCAGCGGAGCAGCACGGTGAGGCGGCGCGGGCCGTGCGCCCCGATGACGAGCGTCTGCGCGATGTCCGCCGTCTTCGACGGGCCGGCGATGAAGACGCCGAAGCCGGCTGCGCGTACGTCGAGCCTGCGATAGGCCTCGTGCATCGTCTCTACCAGCGCGGTGCACGGCAGGACGAGGACCACGTGCTCGGGCAAGAAGAGCGCGGCGCGGCTCCCGGCCGCCGCTTCATCGACCCATACGGCGCCGTTCTCGGCTACGCCGAGCGTCCCCTTACAGAGAAACAGGTCCAGGTCGGCCAGGGCTTCGGGCGGGGTGTCGGGACCGGGCCGCCAGGCGCCCGGGACGGCTTCGTCCAGCCGGGCGGCCACGCCGCGCGCATCGGGGCAGGCCCGCTGCACCCACGCGCCCACGTCGCCGTCGAGCCGGACGACGGCGCCGGCGGCCACCTCCACCGCCGCGATGAAGCGCGCCCTGCGCGCGCCGGACGACGGCGCAAAGGCGGGCACGTCCGGCAGCGCGACGGTCGGCGGCCGGTTCCGTCGGATGCGTTTGAGGATGCGTTCGCGGCTCATGATCTCCTCCGCTGTTTTTCGTACCACGTGCCGAAGCGTTCCACCGGCGGGTCGGGCCATTCCCGGTGGCGACCCCACGGGCCCAGGGCGCGGCGGGGCAGCCGTCTGAGGAGAAAGCGCAGAATCGCCCCCGCCATCCGGTAGAGGCGGGGGCGGCTCAGCACACCGCCGGCCAGCCGCATTCCCCACGCCTTCGATACGCCCCCCTGGCCCCTGCGGCCGAGGACCTGCCGCCACCGGTAGAGTTGCCCGTGGAGGTCGATCCGGACCGGGCACACGTCGCTGCAGGAGCCGCAGAGCGTGGAGGCGAAAGGGAGCGAGGCGTAGCGGTCCGGGTCGACGCCCGGCATCAGGACGGCGCCGATGGGGCCGGGGAGGACGGCCCCGTAGCTGTGCCCGCCGCTGCGCCGGTAGACGGGACAGGTGTTCAGGCAGGCCCCGCAGCGGATGCATTTGAGTGCGTCCCGGAAACCCTCGCGGCCCAGGTGCGCGGTGCGGCCGTTGTCTACCAGCACCAGATGCACCGCCTGCCCGGGAGCCGGGCGGTGGAAATGCGAGGTGTAGACGGTAAGGGCCTGGCCGGTGGCGCTCCGGGCCAGCAGCCGGAGGAAGATGCCCAGATGTTCGGCCTTCGGGATGATTTTTTCGAGACCCATCGAGGCGATGTGGAGCGGGGCCAGGTGCACGCCCAGGTCGGCATTGCCCTCGTTGGTGCAGACAACGAAGCCGCCCGTCTCGGCTACGGCGAAGTTGACGCCCGTCAGGGCGGCGTCGGCCCGGAAGAAGCGGGCGCGGAGGTCGGTCCGGGCGGCGGCGGTGAGGGCCGCGGGGTCGCTCAGGCCCTCCGGCGTGCCCAGATGTGCGTGAAACAGCGCCCCGATCTCCTCCTTCTTCCGGTGGATGGCCGGCATGACGAGGTGACTCGGCGGCTCGCCGCTGAGCTGTATGATGCGCTCGCCCAGGTCGGTATCCACCACCTCGATGCCCCGCGCTTCGAGATACGGGTTGAGCCCGCATTCTTCCGTCAGCATCGACTTGCTCTTGACGATGCGCTGCGCTCCGTGCCGGCATAGAAGGTCGTAGACGAGCGCGTTGTGGACGTCGGCGTTTTCGGCCCAGTGAACGACGAAGCCGTTGGCCCGGGCCTGTGCCTCGAACTGAAGCAAGTAGTCGTCGAGACGGCTAAGGGTGTGGGCCTTGACGGCGGAAGCCAGCGTGCGGAGGGTCTCCCATTCCGGTACGTCGGCGGCCGCCCGGTCGCGTTTCCGGCGGACGAGCCACAGGGCGCGGTCGTGCCATCCGGCACGGGCTTCGTCGGCAAGGAAGGCCGAGGCAGCGGCGGCATGATCCGGCGAGGCAGGTGGCGGCTTCATCGGTTTCCGTTCAGGATTTCGGCGATGTGGAGGAAGCGCACCGGGGCGCCCTGGCGACGGGCCAGCCCTTCCAGGTGCATCAGGCAGGACATATCCGTGGCGGTGATGACTTCGGCGCCGTGGGCCAGGTGGTCGCGGAGGCGGTCGCGGCCCATCCGGACCGAGACGGCCTCTTCGGTGACGGCGAAGGCGCCTCCGAAGCCGCCGCACTCGTCCGCCCGGTCGACTGCGACGAGGGTGAGGACGGCGACGCGGCCGAGCAGGCCGCGCACCACGTCGCCGTCGGGCGCCATGCGCTCGCTGGC
>NZ_JBWOPL010000110.1:0-2218 GCF_056451265.1 Rhodocaloribacter sp.
CTCCGCCGGACGGCGGGTCAGCGCCGTGAAACAAGGGCGGAGATGGAGGGTTTGGGTCGATGGATTTCGTCGGGGCGTTTGTTTGAACGTTAGCGCGCACCCGGGTAAACGCTCCGGCGCGCTCGGGCAAGGAGGGTGAAGCGATGCAACCGAAACAGATCCTCGGGGCGCCGGAGGACGCCGTGCGGCATCGGCCCGAGGCACACCCGGCCGTACGCCGCCTGCGCATTTTCGACCTTCTCGTTTTCCCCTGCCCCGCGCATCGATGACTACTCCCCGACAGCCAGTTCCGGATGCCCTTCGCCGTCAGGTGGCGCGGCTCGACCGAAAGGTCGCCGCCCTCGACCGGCTCAGCCGCCGGTACTCGTGGGTGCGTCTCGGCATCGTGCTCGCGGGCATGGCGGCGGCCTTCGGAGCCTATCAGGTCGGCCATGCGGTGTTCGTGGGGCTGACGCTTGCCTGTGTCGCCGCGTTCGTCGTCGCCGTCGTGCTGCACCGGCGCGTGCTCCGGAGCCTGACGCGGCATCGGATCTACCGGCGCATCAAGGCGGCGCACGCGGCCCGCGCCGCGCTCGACTGGGACGCGCTCCCTCCGCCGCGGCCCGTCCCGAAAGCGGAGACGCACCCCTTCGAGACGGACCTCAACCTGACCGGGGAACGCTCCCTCCTTCATCTCCTCGACACCGCCGTTTCGGAAGGGGGGAGCGAACGACTGCGCTCGTGGCTCCTGACGACGATTCCCGACCCGGAGCGCATCGCCCGTCGGCAGGCCCTCGTGCGCGAGCTTGCGCCGCTCTCGGCTTTCCGCGACCGCCTCGCCCTCAACGGCGCGCTCGTAGCCGAGCGCCCGGACGCGCGGTGGGACGGCGACGGGCTGCTTGCCTGGCTGGGCCGTGAAGATCGCGGGAGGCTCCTGCCGTGGCTCGCCCTCCTCGGCGCGCTCGCGGCGGTCAACCTCACCCTGGCCGCCCTCCATTTCTCCGGCCTCGCTCCGCCGTGGTGGATCTTCACGCTCACCCTGTATGCATGGATCTACCTCCTCCGGCAACGCGATTACGGCCGGCTCTTCGACGAGGCGAACTATCTCGAAAAAACCCTGGGGCAGTTTCGGGCCGTACTCCTTTTTCTGGAGAACTACCGGTATGGGAAACACGAGCGGCTGGCGTGGCTGTGCGCTCCGTTTTGCCGCGCCAGGCGCAAGCCCTCGGCCGAGCTCCGGCGCATCACGTGGATCGCGGCGGCGGCGAGTTCTCAGAAAAGCGAGATCCTCTGGCTGGCGCTCAATGCCCTGATGCCGTGGGATCTGTTTTTCACCTATCGCCTCGACCGGCGCAAGGCGGCGATACGAGAGAAGCTGCCCGCGTGGCTCGACACGTGGTATGAGCTCGAAGCCCTCGGCGCGCTCGCCAATTTCGCCGGACTCCACCCCGGCTATGCGTTGCCGGAGGTGCGTCCCGAGGCCGCCGGTGCGAAGCCGCCGCTCTTCGAAGGCAAGGCGCTCGGTCATCCGCTTTTGCCGGAAGCCGTGAAGGTGCGCAATGACTTTACGATCCGTCACCTCGGCGAGATCGCCCTCATCACGGGCTCGAACATGTCGGGGAAAAGCACCTTTCTTCGCACCCTCGGCGTGAACCTGTGCCTCGCCTTCGCGGGCGGCCCCGTGGACGCCGCCGCGCTCCGCACCATCCCCTTCCGCCTCTTCACGTGCATTCAGGTCACCGACTCGGTCAACGACGGCATCTCGTATTTTTATGCCGAAGTGCGTCGCTTGAAGGCGCTCCTTCAGGCCCTCGAAGCCGATCATCCGTACCCGCTCTTCTTCCTCATCGACGAGATCTTCCGGGGCACGAACAACCGGGAGCGGCTCATCGGCAGCCGCGCCTTCGTGCGGGCGCTCGCCCACGGGCACGGCGTCGGCGCGATTTCGACGCACGATCTCGAACTGGTGCACCTGGCCGAGGAGGTCGAAGGCATCCACAACTTCCATTTTCGCGAGCAGGTGCGCGACGGGCGCATGGCGTTCGACTATCGCCTGCGCCCCGGACCGTGCCCGACCTCGAATGCGCTGAAGATCATGCGGATGGAAGGACTCCCCGTCGAAGAGGCTCCGCCGGACGGCGGGTCAGCGCCGTGAAACAAGGGCGGAGATGGAGGGTTTGGGTCGATGGATTTCGTCGGGGCGTTTGTTTGAACGTTAGCGCGCACCCGGGTAAACGCT
>NZ_JBWOPL010000111.1:0-12102 GCF_056451265.1 Rhodocaloribacter sp.
CTCGGCGTCGGCGAGCGGCGCTTCGGGCGGGACGCCGAGGCTCTTGAGCGAGTCGCGGCGGTGGACGAAGAGGTCGCGGAGGGCGTTGGCCCGCCGTTCCTCGCGCCACGCGGCGCGCTGTGTGGCGAGGAGGTCGAGGAGGAAGCGCTCGCGCACGCGCCAGGCGGCGTCGGAGATCGGCATCTCGGGATCGCCCTCGACGCGCACGGTCCGGGCGGCCGTCGCGTCGCCGGCGTGGAGCGTGACGGTGTACAGCCCCGGCGTGACGAACGGCCCCGTCGGGTCGACCGGATGGGGGAGCTCGGGGAGGATGGTCTTCGAGCGGACGAGGCCCTCCCGCTTCGGCGGCGTCGGGTCGAAGGGCGGCGGCTCGTGGCGGAGGTCCCACGCGAGGCGGTGGAACGTGTGGGCCGCACCCGGACCGGTGAGGCGGCGGACCTCGACGCCGTCGGCGTTCCGGATCACGAGTTCGACGGAATCGACCGGCTCGGCGAGGTGATACGTGAGGAGCGCGCCGAAGGGCGGGTTTTCTCCCTCGAATGATCCCTGCCCCCGGTACGAGGTGTCTTTCCAGTAGAAGAAGATCGTTGCGGGGCGGATGGGGAAGAGATGCGCGGGCGCGTCGGCGAGGGCGGCGTTCCATGCGGTGAGCGGCGCGAGGTCGTCCAGCACCCAGAGGCTCCGCCCGTGTGTGCCCACGATGAGGTCGTCGTCGCGCGGGTGGATCTCGAGGTCGTCGATGCGGGTGGTGGGCAGGTTGGCGCGGAAAGGGGTCCACGCGGCGCCGGCGTTCGTCGAGGCGAAAAGGGCGTGCTCGGTCCCGAGGAAGAGGAGGTTCGGGCGGGCGGGATGCTCGACGATCACATGGACCGAGCCTTCGGCGGGCAGGCCGTCGGTGATCTTCGTCCACGTCGCGCCGAAGTCGGTGGTTTTGAAGACGTACGGCGCGAAGTCGCCGTCGCGGTGGGCGTCGAAGGCGGCGTAGGCCGTGCCGGGCGCAGACGCCGAGGCGACGACGCGGCTGACGTAGGCGCCGTCGCGCCCGGCGCGGACGTTCTTCGACACCTCGGCCCACGTCCGCGCCCCGTCGCGGGAGACCTGTACGTTGCCGTCGTCCGTGCCTACCCAGAGGATCATCGGGTCGAGCGGCGACTCGGCGATGGTCGTGATCTCGCCGAAAGAGGCCGTTCCGTCGTTCTTCGAGATCGTGACGTCTTTTCCCTTCACGCCCATGATCGCGAGCGAGTCGCGTTCGATCTGCCGGGAGAGGTCCTTCGTACGCGTCCACGAATAGCCCCGGTCGTGGGTGATGAAGAGCCGGTTGCCGCCGAAGTACAGCGTGTGGGGATCGTGGCGGGAGAGGAGGGCCGGCGTGATCCAGTCGAAGCGGTAGGGTTTTTCGCCTTCGGGCGGCCTCGGCGCGATGTCGAGCCGGTCGCCGGTCACCGCGTCGAAGCGGATGAGGTTGCCGTTCTGTGCGGTGATATAGACGAAGCGGTTGTTCGGGTCGGGCTGTTGGTACATGCCGTCGCCGTAGTCGGTCTGCCGCCAGTCGTCGTCGATGATGCCGATCCAGTGGCGCGTGGCGCTCGGCCCGACCCACGAGTGGTTGTCCTGCATGCCGCCGTAGATGCGATACGGCTTTCGCATGTCCGCGCCGATGGCGTAGAACTGCCCGATGGGGAGGTTGTTGAGGCGGAGGTACGTTTCGCCCCGGTCCCACGTCTCATGCAGCCCGGCGTCGCCGGCGAGGTAAAAATGCTCGGGGTCGTTCGGATCGATCCACAGGGTGTGATGATCGCTGTGCACGCCCACGTCGTACGTCGGGCGGGTGGGCATTTGCCGGAAGGTGCGTCCGCCGTCGTCGCTCCGGTAAAACTCGGTGGCGAGGAGATAGACGCGGTCGGGGTCGCGGGGGTCGACTGCGAGGCGGCTGTAATACATCGGGCGCGGGTTGAGCGTGTTCACCTTCGCCCATGTCTTGCCGCCGTCGTCGGAGCGGTAGACGCCGCCCTCCTTCGCGTGCTCGACCGTGGCGTAGACGACGTTCGGGTTCGAAGGCGCGAGGGCGAGGCCGATGCGGCCCTTGTCGCCTTCGGGGAGGCCGTTGGTAAGTGCGGTCCACGTCGCGCCGCCGTCGGTGGTTTTGTAGATGCCGCTGCCGGGGCCGCCCCCGTTGAAGCCCCACGTCCGGCGCATGCGCTGATAGGCGGCGGCATAGAGCGTGTTCGGGTCCGAGGGATCCATCGCGAGGTCGACGACGCCCGTGACGTCGTCGATGAAGAGCGCCTTTTCCCACGACTGCCCGCCGTCGGTGGTTTTGAAGACGCCGCGTTCGGGGTTGGCTTTCCACAGGTTGCCGAGGGCGGCCACGTATGCCGTGCCGGGGTCGTCCGGGTGCACGCGCACCCGTCCGATGTGCCGCGTCTCGACGAGGCCGAGGTGGGTCCACGTCGCGCCGCCGTCGGTGGAGCGATAGACGCCGTTGCCCCACGAGGTGCTCTGCCGGTTCTGCTGTTCGCCCGTCCCGGCCCACACCACGTCCGGGTTCGACGGGGCAATGGCGACGTCGCCGAAGGTGCTCACCGGCTGATTGTCGAAGAGCGGCGTCCACGTCGTGCCCTTGTTCGTCGATTTCCACAGCCCGCCCGAGGCCGAGGCCACATAGATCGTGCTCGGGTCGTCGGGCAACGCCTCGACGTCGTGGATGCGCCCGCCGGTCACGGCGGGGCCGAGGCTCCGGAAGCGGAGCCCGTCGAGCGTGTGCGCCGGGATCGCAGGCTGCGCGGCGGCGGAAAAGGCGAAAAGGACGAGGACGCTGAGAGCGGCGCAGGTTTTTTTCATGGCGAAGGTGGGGAAGCGGTCAGACAATTCCAGGGGATGCCGTCCGGAGGGGCGGACGTTGGGGTTCGTGCGGGGTATCGCGTAAGGGGGGGCGATTCCGCAAGGCGGGAGGCGAAGCCGTGCGAATCATTCCGTGAGGAGCCAGAAGTGCGAGAGATACCGGAACACGGTGAACGCGATCCGGTCGCCCTTCGGGGACCACGCCGGGTGGGTCTTGTTCGTGGGGTCGAAGGTCACCTGACGGGCCTCGCCGCCGGAAAGGGGGACGCGGAAGACCTGAAGGTAGCCGTCGGAAGCGGGCGCGACGTATGCGGCCTGCCGGAAGTCGGGCGAGACGGTGACGCCGGAGTATTTGATGTCGCTCGCGAAGGTGTGGAACGGCTTCGGGGCGCCGCCCTCGCGGCTCGCGATAAAGAGCGTTTTGCGCCCCGGCTCCGTCTCGGCTTCGAAGACGAGGCGTTCGCTGTCGGGCGCCCACACGGCGACGGCCGTCCCTTCCGCCGGCATGCCGAGGGGGATCTCGTGCGCTGCCTCCGTGACCGCGCCCGTCTCCTGATCGATGCCGATGAGAAAGAGCGCCGTGCGGTGCGTGTCTCCCTCATAGACCTCGGTCGGATACACGATCCACCGTCCGTCGGGCGACCACCGCGGCCATCCCGTCTCGATGCCGCCCCGTTCGAGCGGGTGCGCGGGCGCGGAGCCGTCGGCGGGGAGGAGCCACACGTCGTCGAGGCCGTCGGCGTGCGAGTGGAGGACGATCCACTTGCCGTTGGGCGACCAGTCCATGCCCTGATCCTCGGAGCGTGAGGCGCGCACGACGGTGGTCGGAACGTCGGCGGGCAACGGGCCGTCCATGCGCACGAGGCCGAGGTTCTGAGCGATGTCGGGATAGTGGAAGTCGTCGGTGGCGTGCCGCCACGTGCCGTACGTGAAGGCGAGGGCCGAGCCGTCGCGGCTCCACGAGGGCGTCTCGGCCTGAAACGTGGTGACGGCCGTCGAAGGACCGCCGCCGGCGGGGGCCGTGGCGATGGAGGTGTGGTATTCCTGCGTTTTGAAGAGCACCCGCCCGTCGCGGCTGACCGAAGGGGCGTACGTGTCGCGGAAGAAGCGGGTCAGGCGGTGGGGCAGCCCGCCGGGGCGGTCGCGACGCCAGAGGTCGAGGTAGCCGTGCTCGTCGGGGACGGCATAATAGAGCCGGTCGCCCGAGGGCGAGAAGGCGACGGGGCCGTATGCTTCCTGACCGAAGGCGTTCGGGTCGAGGCCGGCGCACGCCGCGTCGAAGCCCTGCCGCTCTCCGGTGAAGGCGAGGCAGGCCACGCGGTGCTCGCCGGGGATCCACGCGGGGTGCGTGAGGCGCTGCCCGCTCACGCGGACGCGCGCGTTCCCACCGTCGGCGTCGAGTGTCCAGAGTTGCGAGCCGTCCGGCCCGTGCGCGACGCCCGCCACGCGCCCCCCGTCCGGCGACCACGTGAGATACCGCAGCCGCCCCGTCTCCACCTCGAAGGTCTCTCCGCCCTCCCCGACGCCGCGAAGCACGGGCCTTTCCGGCCAGAGGGGGGCGTGCGCGCCGGTCGCGAGGTCGTACACGAGCCAGTGGCCCTTGCGGTCGGGCGTCATGTCGCGGGCGACGAAGCGGCGGCCGTCCGGGAGCCATGCCATCTCGGTGATGCGGTGCACGCGGTCGAACAGCGTCACCGGCCCCCCGGCAATCGGCTGCACGCCGATCCCGGGGCCTGCGGCGAAAGCAAGCCATAGGCCGTCGGGCGAGATCACGCCGAGCGGATCCCGGTAGCCGACCGGCCCCGTCTGATGCACCGTCGCGACGTATCGAAAGCGGTAGTCCGGCGGATCGGGCGTCTGCGCGCGGGCGCTTCGAAAGCACCCGGCGGCGAGGAGAAGAAGCGCGGCGGTGGGGAGAAGGAGCGAGCGAGGAGTCATGGGATCGGCGCGGGCCGGGTGAATGAGTGGTGGATGATGGTCATGCTTTCCGCATAGCACATCGCCGGGATTATTTGCTGATTTGCCGCCCTTCGCCCGCACGGGGTCGGCACGACGCCGGGCAGAAATCCTCATCCGGATTCCGAAATAACGTCATCGGCGGGGAAGAATGCCACCATTCAAAAGTCGGCTTGAAGCCGGAGGAGGAAGTGGCGGGGCGGGGCGAGGTAGGCGGGGCGTTCGAGGTAATAGTATTCGAGGGCGTTCTTGACGAGGAGCGCCGCTTGCAGTCCGCCCCGTCGCACGCCGAGCCGGAGGTCGAGCACGCGCGTGTCCACGAGGAGGTCGGCGTCGGGGACGAAGCGGGTGAAGTCGGAGTCCACACGCTCGGGTCGCGAGGCGAAGCGATAGTCGAAGCCGACCTCGAACGGCCCGGTCACACGCGCGTCGAGCGAGGCGATGAAGAGGTGACGCGGGCGGAAGGGGAGGGGCAGCCGCTCCGTGAGATCGTCGGCGTCGAGGAACGTATAGCCGAGGCGCACCCGCACCCGCTCGTCGGCGAGGCCCGCGTCCACCGAGGCTTCGAGGCCCCGGATGCGCGCCCGCGTGAGGTTGACGAACTGAAACGCGCGCCGGTCCGCGACGAACTTCGGCTCGATCAGGTTCTCGTAGGCGTTATGGAAAAGCGCGAGGTCGAATTGGACGCCGCTCGTGGAGGCAAGGGGCGCGAGTCCGCGCAGTCCCACTTCGAGGCTCGTGCTCGTCTCCGGGCGGAGCGTCAGGTTGCGGACGATGGGCACGAAGTCGCGGTTATCGGTGAAGCGCTCGGCGAGGCTCGGCACGCGGAAGCCCTGCCCGAAAGCGACGCGGGCGGTGACGTGTGCGCCCAGGGTGTACGCGGCGCTGAGCTTCGGGCTGAGCCTGGTGACGGTCTCCGTCGCGTCGATGCGGTAGGCGTCGAAGCGGAGCCCGGCGACGAGGTGGAGGCGATCCGTAGCGGTGTGTTCCCACTGGGCGAAGACCGCGCCTTCGGGCTGTCCGCCGAGCTCGTCGCCGTCGTTCGTGACGAAGAACGACGAGCGCGTGGCGTTGGCGTCGGCGGAGACGCCGAAGGTCAGGTTTCGGCCGGATCGAGGCTGCCAGTTGAACTGGGCCTCGCCGCCGTACCGGAAGCCGAGCGTGCCGTCGGAGACGGGTTTGATGCGCCCCGTCGCGTCGTCGATGGGGCGGATGAGCACGGCGAAGAGGCGCGCCTTGAGCGTATAGAAGAGGGTGGGTCCGACGAGGTGCGTGAAGGTGGGGAGGAGGCTGAACTGGTTGTTGAAGGCGTCGTTCGTGCCGGCGGGGGCCGCGTCGGGATCGAACGAGAGGTTGCCGGGGTTGAGCGCGTCGCGTCCGCCGTTCCAGAAGAGGAAGTTGTCCTTTTTCCGGGCGAGCATGCCCCCGAGCACGTCGAGGCGGAGCGCGGGGCGGGGCCGCCATCCGAGTTTCGCATACCCCTGGAAGAGCCACAGCTTGCCGAAGTGGAGGTATCCCGCGTCGGCGCGATAGGCCAGGTTGACCCACAGGCCGAGCTTTTCGCCGAAGCGCCGGGCGTGCGAGAAGGCGGCTCCTCCGAAGGGGCGGGCCTTGGAGGCGCCGTCCCATCGCGCGCGCCACACCGCATACCGCACCGGCTCGTACCCTCCGCCGAAGAGCCGGACCGACGTCTCGGGCGTGTCGGGATACGGCTTCGTGATGACGTTCACGACGCCGCCGAGCGCGCCGCTGCCGTAGAGCGCCGAGCCGGGGCCTTTGAGCACCTCCACCCGTTCGATGCGGGCGAAGGGGAGCGCGTCGAAGGGCATCCCGTCGGTGTCCGGCGAGAGGAGCGGGACGCCGTCGAGCAGGAGGAGGACGCGGCTGCCGGTATTATAGGCAAAGCCCGAGGAGCCGCGCACGTTGACCTGGTTGCCCTGCACCTGCACGCCGGGCACGAAGCGGAGCGCGTCGTCGAGTGCGACGACGTTTCGCACGTCGAGTTCGCGCGGGGTCATCGTCGTCAGGCTGGCCGGGACGGTGCTCGAAAGTTGTCCGCGCCGCGCCGCCGTCACCACCACCTCGCCGGAGCGGAGCACGATCTCGCGGAGCGTGAAGTCGATCGTGAGCGTATCGCCGGGGGCGAGCGAGACGCGGCGTTCTTCGCGCCGGAAGCCGACGGCCGAGGCCGTCACGGTGTACGCGCCCGGGGCGAGGTGCGTCAGGCGGTACCGCCCTTCGGCGTCGGTTGCCGTGCCGCGCGGGGTTCCGGCGAGCGTCACGTTCACGCCGGGGAGCGGGCCCCCGCCCGCATCGCGCACCGCGCCCCGGATCACGCCCGTCTGCGCCCACGCACCCGAGGCGAAGCCGCAGGCGAGCAGAAGAAGCGGGAGGAGACGAAGCCGGGTGTGCATGGCGGAAAGATCAGTCCGGGGGAAACCTGGGCGGGTTCCTGAAATCGACCGTGACGGAGACCTCGGTGACCTCGCCGGGGCGCACCTCGAAGAGGCCGCCGTCGTCCTCGTACAGCCCGACGGGCCGCCACGCGAGCAGGTCGTCGCTGAAGTGCTGGGCCACGCCGCTGAAGGGAAAGACGCCGGCGGCGACATCGTCGATGAAGAACGTATCGCTCGGCACGCGGTAGCGGAGCGTCTCGCTGATCTCCATGCGGTTGAGCTGGAGGAAGTCGGCGGTGTCGCGGGGGACGAAGCGCATGGCGACGAAGCGGAGGTCGCGCACCTCGGAGCGGGGCGGCCACGCATCCGGGTGGCCCGCGTACACGACGATGCCGCGGATGGCTCCGGCGGGCGGCTCGGGCGGCGGCGCGAGGCCGTGGTCGCACGCGGCGAAGAGCGGGAACGTGAGAAGCAGGCAGGCGAGGGCACGCATGCGCACGGAGGTTGGGGCGCGGTGGGGAAACGATCCAACCTATGGTAGAACACCGGATGGCTTCAGTCAAGTGCCGGCGGCGAAGCGCAAAGAGAGGAGGCTCCGGTGCGGAGAAGTTTTAAAGTCCGCCGTCGTGGCTGCGGTATAATTTGTGAATTCAATCGAAAAGAGAAGAAACGGGAGACGGCGACGGGGGGCGGCGGGCGTTGCAGGTTTGGAGCAGGCTGGAAACGACGTTATATTTAGGCCCCTTAAAAGAAACGCGCTCTTTCCTGTGCCGGAATGCCGTTCAAGCAGCCTGGTTTTTTTCGTGGCGCGCGCATGCTGCGTCCGTATTCGTTGAGGCAGGGACCCGTTTCTGTCTGCGGTGGAAAGGAGGGGCGGCGGGGAGTTCCATTCGGCAGGCAGGAGAGGGGTTGTTCCTCACATCGAGCTTTGCTCGGTTCGTCATCTCTGTAGTGAACGGTGTCTATGAAGCTTTCGGATTTTCTGTACGAGTACCCTCACGAGCTCATCGCAAAGTATCCGGCCGAGCCCCGGGACAGTGCCCGGCTCATGGTTCTGGATCGAAAAAATCGCACCATCGAGCATCGCACCTTCAGCGACATCGTCGATTACTTTCACGAAGGCGATGTGATGGTGGTCAACAACACGAAGGTGTTTCCGGCCCGGCTCTTCGGCAACAAGGAGAAGACCGGTGCGCGCATCGAGGTGTTTCTGTTGCGTGAGCTGAACCCGGAGAGCCGTCTGTGGGACGTCATCGTCGATCCGGCGCGCAAGATTCGCATCGGCAACAAGCTCTATTTCCGCAACGGGCTCATTGCCGAGGTGATCGACAACACGACCTCGCGCGGGCGCACGATCCGGTTCGTCTTCGAGGGGACGAACGAGGAGCTCTATGAGAAGATCGACGAGATCGGGGAGACGCCCATCCCGCCGTACATCAAGCGCGACGTGGAGGAGGCGGACCGGGAGCGGTATCAGACGATCTTTGCCGAGCGGCGCGGCGCCGTGGCGGCTCCCACCGCCGGCCTGCACTTTACGCCCGAACTGCAGCAGAAGCTCGTCGACAAAGGCGTTCGGATGACCTCGGTGACGCTCCACGTCGGGCTCGGCACGTTTCGCCCGGTGGAGGTAGAGGATCTGACGAAGCACCGGATGGACTCGGAGTTTTACGACATCCCGCCGCCTACGGCGAAGGTCGTCAACGAGGCGTTGCGCTCGCCCGACCACCACGTGACGGCGGTGGGGACGACGGTCGTGCGCGCCATCGAGTCGAGCCTGTCGGCGTCGTACACGCTGAAGGCCAATCGGGGCTGGACGGACAAGTTCATCTATCCGCCGTACGAGTTCCACATCACGGAACGGATCATCACCAACTTCCACATGCCCCGCAGCACGCTGCTGATGCTCGTGTCCGCTTTCGCCGACCACGACTTCATCATGGAAGCCTATCGCGAGGCGATGGATAAGGGCTACCGGCTCTTCTCCTTTGGCGATGCGATGCTCATTAAGTGAGGACACGCGCCGCACGGTCTTTTTCCTGATCTCCCGACCCCACGGAGGGCCGCTATGTCGAACGCCGGAGACCAAACGCATGTGGCGGTGTTGATTCCGGCGGCGGGGCAGGGGAAGCGGATGGGCGGCCGGCGCAAGCAGTTTCGCCAACTCGGGGGCAAGCCGTTGCTCGTGCAGACGGCGCTCGTCTTCGAGCGTCATCCGGCGGTCGATCACATCCTTGTGGCGGCTCCGGCGGAGGCGGTTCGTCCCCTGGCGGCGGAGTTGGACGCGTGGGGGGTGCAAAAGCTGGCGGGGGTGATGCCCGGCGGAAAGACGCGGCAGGAGTCCGTGGCGGCGGCGCTCCGGGCGGCTCCCGACGAGGTGGGGGTGGTGCTCGTCCACGACGCCGTGCGTCCGTTCGTGCGAAGGGCCGAGATCACTCGCGTCCTCGCGCGTGTGCGGGCGGAGGGCGCCGCGGCGCTGGCCATCCCCGTCGCCGACACGCTCCGGCGCGGAGCCGACCACGTCTTCGGCGAGACGGTCCCGCGCGAGGGCCTCTATCGGATGCAGACGCCGCAGGGCTTCCGTCGCGACTGGTTCGAAGCGGCGCACACCTTCGCCCGTCGTCGTCGCATCCAGGCCACCGACGACGTGGATCTCGTGCAACGCCTCGGCCATCCCGTCGCCATCGTCTCCGGCAGTGAGCAAAACCTGAAGATCACCACCGCGCGCGACTGGACGTGGGCGCAGAGCTTCTGGCCTCACTGGGAGGCCACCAACTACGGCCGGGTCTGAGGCCGTCGCGCTTTCCCCCAAACCTTCGCTGCATCAATATGCGCATCGGCATCGGATACGACGTGCACCGCCTCACCGAAGGGCGCCCGCTCATCCTCGGAGGCGTCGAGATTGCGCACGAGCGCGGGCTGGCGGGGCATTCGGACGCCGACGTGCTCCTCCACGCCGTCGCCGACGCGTTGCTCGGGGCGGCGGCCCTCGGCGACATCGGCCTGCACTTCCCCGACACCGACGAACGCTGGCGCGGCGCCGACAGCCGGAAGCTCCTCGAAGCCGTCGGCTGCCTCGTCGCCGGGGCGGGCTATCGCATCTCGAACATCGATGCCACCGTGGCGTTGGAGCGTCCCAGGCTGCGCCCGCACATCGACGCCATGCGGGCGAACATTGCCACGGCGCTCGGGCTCGATCGCGGGCGGGTCTCCGTCAAGGCGACCACCACGGAGCGCCTCGGGTTCGTGGGCGCCGAAGCGGGGGCGGCGGCGTACGCGGTCTGTCTGATCGAAGCCGACGACTGATCGCGCCGGGTGTTTTTTTCGACCGTATCCCAAGCCACGATGGGCGACTTCTTCACCCAGGTCTTCGAATGGATGGCCGCGCTCTCTCCGATGTGGGCGTACACGGCGATCCTGATTATTGCCTACGGCGAGAACGTGGCGCCGCCGATCCCCGGAGACATGGTGGTGGTCTTCGGCGGGTATCTGGTCGGGCTGGGGAAGCTCAACTTCGCGATGGTCGTGTTCCTCTCCACGCTCGGCGGCGTGCTCGGCTTCATGACCATGTACGCCATCGGGTATCGCATCGGGGAAGCCGTTCTCGATCCCGAACGGTTCCGGTGGTTGCCGAAGGACCGTATCGAGAAGGCGCGGGTGTGGGTGCGTCGATGGGGCTACGGCGTGGTGGCGGCCAATCGTTTCCTCAGCGGTCTGCGCTCCGTGATCTCGCTGGCGGTGGGAATGTCGCACATGAACCCGTGGAAGACCGCCGCATACGCCACCTTGAGCGCCGCCGTATGGACCACGCTCATCGCGTTTCTCGGCTATCAGGTGGGGGAGAACTGGGAGGTCGTGCGGGAGTACCTGCGGGTGTACGGCTGGGTGATCGGCGCCCTCATCGTGCTCTTCGCCGCCGTGCAGCTTTATCTCGCTTACCGTCGGCGCAAGCGCCGGCGCGAGGCGGCGGGTTGAGCGGCCGGGGAGGCGTCGGAGCGGTCGCGGGGCCGGCGGTCGCCTTCATGGATCCTTTACGGGGTGTAGTTGACACCCGTAAAGGGTATTTGTAAATTAGCAGTCTTGGCTTTCGACCCGATATAAGCCGGCGTAGCTCAACCGGTAGAGCAGCTCACTTGTAATGAGCAGGTTGGGGGTTCGAGTCCCTTCGCCGGCTCTTTACATTAAATTCTTGCTTTCCGGGGGCACTACGTACGGGTTGGGTCTTTAAAGGCAAGGCTTGACGTGCGCGGCGTTGTCGCGGGCGTCTTTGCAAACACGGACAGGTACCGAAGTGGCCAACCGGGCTGGACTGTAAATCCAGTGGCATTCGCCTTCGGAGGTTCGAATCCTCCCCTGTCCACCATATCGGTTTCAGGGTTTCGACGTTGATTCCGGGTTCCGGAGGCTCTGTGACGCCGTCCCCAATCCGGGATTCGGAGTCCGAGATCGATTGCGGGAGTAGCTCAGTTGGTAGAGCATCAGCCTTCCAAGCTGAGGGTCGCGGGTTCGAATCCCGTCTCCCGCTCCACGTTCTGTTCGAGGGTTCCGGTTCGATCTCCGGTCGGCTCCGCGTCGGCGCCCGATAGGGACAGAATACGCCGCCTTAGCTCAGTGGTAGAGCACTTCCATGGTAAGGAAGGGGTCATCGGTTCAAATCCGATAGGCGGCTCACGCGTTCGGCGTGTCCCTGCGATGTTGGGATACGCTTTTTGTTGCACGGGGGCGTTTCGTTTACCCGCCGTGTGAGCCTGCTTACTCTCATCCATAGACTATCACGTTAGCAAGCCATGGCAAAGGAACAATTTGTTCGTACGAAGCCGCACGTCAACGTGGGCACGATCGGTCACGTGGACCACGGCAAGACCACGCTCACGGCCGCCATCACGCAGGTGCTGGCCAAGCACGTCAG
>NZ_JBWOPL010000112.1:0-22257 GCF_056451265.1 Rhodocaloribacter sp.
GCGACAACACGAGTTTCAAGGTGAAGTTGATCGTTCCGGTGGCGATGGAGCAGGGTCTTCGCTTCGCGATCCGCGAGGGCGGTCGGACCGTGGGCGCGGGCGTCGTCTCCAAAATCCTCGACTGAACGAAATGAGGCCGCCGGCTCTTCGGCGTCATGTGCGCATGACGAGCACCGGCAGCCCCACACGGGCGTAGCTCAATTGGCAGAGCAGCGGTCTCCAAAACCGCAGGCTGCAGGTTCGAGTCCTGCCGCCCGTGCCGCTACGAATGCCAGAATGGTGAGATCAGATGAATAAACTCATAGCGTATCTGGAAGAAGTCGCCAAAGAAATGCGGAAGGTGAACTGGCCGAGTCGGCAAGAGTTGATCAGCAACACCGTCATCACGCTGGTGGCGGCCATGGTGATCTCGCTGTTCATCTTCGGCGTCGACCGGGTGATCAGCCAGGTGCTAGAGATTATCTACCAATGAATGAACGAGCACCGGGCAACCGGTGAGCTCAGGCAATGGCAACGCAGAAAACAAACACCGACAATATCCGCAAGTGGTATGTGCTTCGCACCTTCTCAGGACATGAGAAGAAGGTGAAGGCCTATCTGGAGCGTGAAATCGCGCGGCTGGGTTTGGAGGACAAACTCACCGAGATCATGATTCCGACAGAGACGGTCTTCGAGATGCGCAGCGGAAAGAAGCGGACGCGGGAGAAGACCTTCTTCCCCGGGTACATTCTGCTCCATTGCGTGCTCGACAATGAGCTTCAACACGTGATCTCCAACGTGCCGTCGGTCGTGGGTTTCCTCACCACCGGCGACAAGCCCACGCCGCTGCGTCCCGACGAGGTCAACCGCATCCTCGGCAAGATGGACGAGGCGCGCGAGATGGGCGAGCAGCCGGAGATTCCCTTCAAGGTCGGCGATGCGGTGAAGGTGGTGGACGGGCCGTTCAACAACTTCACGGGTTTCGTCGAGGAAGTCTATCCGGACAAGATGAAGGTGAAGGTGATGGTGTCCATCTTCGGGCGCAAAACTCCTCTGGAGCTGGATTACCTCCAGGTCGAGCATGAGGAGTAATCGGCCTGAAGGCCGTGCCGCACCCGTGAAGGTTCGATATGCCGGGAACCTTCCGTGAAACGTGGACATAGCACCCGGCCTTTTGCGTATTCTATCTCATATCAATAAATGCGGGAGCCCGCCTGGTCGGGCGTTTGCACCGCGCGAGAAGCTATGGCAAAGAAAATAGAAGGCTACATCAAGCTGCAGGTCAAGGCGGGGCAGGCCAATCCGGCGCCGCCTATCGGCCCGGCGCTGGGACAGCACGGCGTCAACATCATGGAGTTCTGCAAGCAGTTCAATGCGATGACGCAGGACCGGATGGGCCTGATTCTGCCCGTGGTGATCACGGTCTACACCGACAAGTCTTTCACGTTCATCGTCAAGAGTCCTCCGGCGCCGGTGCTGCTCAAGCAGGCCGCCGGCATCGAGAAGGGGGCTGCCGACCCGCTGCGGGAGCGGGTGGGAACGGTCACCTGGGAGCAGTGCCGGGAGATTGCTCAGCAAAAGATGAACGACCTCAATGCGTATGACCTCGATAAGGCCGCCTCGATGATTGCGGGGACGGCCCGTTCGATGGGAATCAAGGTCGAGGGGCAGCCCGAAGGCGTCTGAGGCCGGTCCTCGTCGACGCAAGCCGGGGCATCGGTAGACCACCGCCCCGAGAAACGTTATCCGCGTCGAAAGGATCGGGATGCAAATTGTTCAACCTGCGGGAGCCGGTTCCCCGTATGCGGGCCGGCGCATGAACCGCAAAGATCGTATCGATCATGGCAAAAAAAGGGAAGCGTTATCGCAAACTCCAGGAGATGCTCGCCGCCGTGGAAGGGCCGGTAGATCTGGATACGGGCATTGACCTGGTGAAACGGTCCGCGACGGCCAAGTTCGACGAGTCCGTCGACATCGACGTGCGTCTCGGCGTCGATCCGCGCCATGCGGACCAGATGGTGCGCGGCACCGCGGCGCTGCCGCACGGGACGGGCAAGGAGGTTCGCGTGCTCGTGCTCACGAGCGAGGGCAAGCAGGCCGAGGCCAAAGAAGCCGGCGCCGACTACGTGGGGCTCGACGACTACATCGAGAAGATCCAGAAGCAAGGCTGGGTCGATTTTGACGTCGTGATCGCCTCACCGGACGTGATGCCGAAAGTGGGACGTCTCGGCCGGGTGCTCGGCCCGCGCGGCCTGATGCCGAACCCGAAGAGCGGCACCGTCACGATGGACATCGCGAATGCGGTGAAGGACGTCAAGGCGGGTAAGATCGACTTCCGGGTGGACAAGACGGGCATCCTGCACACGGCCATCGGGAAGGCGTCCTTTTCGCCGGAGCAGCTGCGGGAGAACGTCGAGGCCTTTTTGCGGGAGGTTTTGCGTCTGCGTCCGTCCTCGGCCAAGGGGACGTACGTGCGGTCCATTACCCTGTCGACCACGATGGGGCCGGGCATCGCGCTGGACCGTTCCGAGACGCTGGCCGCGTTACGATAGTCATCAGTCATCACGCATCGTCGCCGGTCGTCACCGGAACAGGGTACATTCCGTGATGGGCGCCCGTGCATGACGCCGAGCGAAGAAAGGGTAAAGCCATGTCAATGACGAGAGAACAAAAGAGGGCCGTCGTCGCGGCGCTTGAAGAGAAGCTTCAGGAGACGCCCACCCTCTATCTGACGAATTTTTCGGGCCTGACGGTAGAGCAGGCCACCGACCTGCGCAACAAGTTTCGGGAAGCCGGAGTCGAGTTCAAGGTGATCAAGAACACGCTCCTGCGCCTGGCGATGGAACGGCTGGGCGGTTACGAGGAGTTGTTCGACCACCTCAACGGTCCGACGGCGGTCGCTTTCAGTGAAGAACCGGCGGCGCCGGCGCGGGTCATCAAAAACTACCTGGCCGACACCAAGCTGGAACGGCCGGAATTGAAAGGCGCCTACGTCGACGGCGCCATCTTCCACGAGGATGCGCTGGAGTTGCTGGCGGCGCTCAAGTCGAAGGAAGAGCTGATCGGTGACATTCTGGGACTGCTCATGGCTCCGATGGCCAACATCATCGGCGGCCTGCAGGCACAGGGCGGCAACCTCGTCGGCGCGCTCAAGACGATCGCCGAGCAAAAAGGCGAAGCCTGACGCACACGCGGAGAACGGCTTTCGGAACGCAGCGGGCGGTATATGGCCCGGGCGCGTTTCGGGAGAAGGGATCCGGTATCCATAAACCCTTAATCGGCAACGCAGCCCTTTCGCGGGGCGGAGACCGTTGCAGGAAACGGAGAAGATCATGGCAGACATCAAGGAACTCGCAGAACAACTGGTCAACCTGACCATCAAGGAAGCCAACGAGCTGGCGCAGCTTCTGGAAGAGGAGTACGGCATCAAGCCTGCTGCGGCGGCAGTGGCGGTGGCCGGTCCGGCCGGCGGCGACGGCGCGGCGGCTGTGGCCGAGGAGCAGACGGAGTTCGACGTCATCCTCAAGGCCATCGGCCCGAAGAAGATCAACGTCATCAAGGAAGTGCGCGCCCTGACCGGTCTGGGTCTGAAAGAGGCCAAGGCGGTCGTGGACGAAGCGCCGAACACGATCAAGGAGGGGGTGTCGAAAGAGGAGGCCGAGCAGATTAAGGCCAAGCTCGAAGAGGTCGGCGCCGAGGTCGAGATCAAGTAAGCGGCGCGCCGCACACCTTCTCACGACTTCGAAACGCGAAGGCCGGCCCCGTCGGAAGGGGTCGGCTTTTGCGGCTTATACCCGCCATCGGCGGCTCCGGCTGCCGCCGTGTGTGAACAGGTTTAGACGAAACAAGAGGATAGGGCCCGCGTTAACGTCCTGATACACCTCTTCGACATTCCGACATCATACCGCAGCCCCTTCGCGAGCCTTTCTCGCGTGCCCACCTATCGCGTTACCAACCACGGTATCCACTCAGCTTATGCACAACGTCAATGGTCAAGCGGAGCGTTTCAGTTTCGCTCGAATTCGTTCTGTTCAAGACTACCCGGATTTTCTCGAGGTTCAACTTAAATCTTTTCGCGATTTCGTACAAGACCATCGAGCGCCCGAAGAACGCGAAGACATTGGTTTGCAGGCCGTTTTTCAGGAGCACTTCCCCATTCAGGATAGCCGCGAGCGTTATACGCTCGAGTTCATCCACTACACGCTCGACGCCCCCAAGCACTCCGTGGAGGAATGCATTGCGCAGGGATTGAGCTTCTCGGTGCCGTTGAAGGCCAAACTGCGTCTTTCGAGCAAGGAAGACGAGGATGAGGACGAAGCCGAGGAAGCCATCGAGCAGGAAGTGTACCTGGGCAATCTGCCCTTCATGACCGAGCGCGGCACGTTCGTCATCAACGGCGCCGAGCGCGTGGTGGTCTCGCAGTTGCATCGGAGTCCGGGGGTTTTCTTCGGTCAGAGCGTACACCCCAACGGGACGCAGCTCTTCTCGGCGCGCGTCATTCCCTTCCGCGGCTCGTGGATCGAGTTCTCGACGGACGTGAGCAACGTGATGTGGGCGTACATCGACCGGAAGAAGAAGTTGCCGGTCACCACGCTCTTGCGCGCGCTCGGCTTCTCGACCGACGCGGAGATCATCCAGCTTTTCGACCTCGCCGACGAGGCGAAGGTGAAGGACAAGCGGAGCTTCAAAAAGGCGATCGGCCGCCGTCTGGCCGTCTCGCTCGTGGCTGAGCGTCAGGTGGAGGTGATCGACGAAGACACCGGCGAGGTGATCGAGGAACGCACCGAGCGCGAAGTGATTCTGCCGGTAGGCACCGAACTGCAGGAGGAACACTACGAGATCTTCAAGGAGCTGGGCATCAAGACCGTCTTTGTGGTGCGCGACAGCCAGGAGGAAGACGCGCTCGATCAGACGACGCTGCTCAACACCATCAAGAAGGACCCGACGCACTCGACCGAAGAGGCGCTGGCCTACCTCTATTATCAGCTGCGCGGCACTGAAGCGCCGGACATCGAGACCGCGCGCGGCGTGCTCGACCGCCTCTTCTTCAGTGAAAAGCGCTATGACCTCGGCGAGGTCGGGCGGTACCGCATCAACAAGCGGCTGCGCATCGACGAGTCGCCGGACACGCTGACGCTGACGCGCAACGACATCGTGGCGATCATTCGCGAGCTGATCATGCTCAAGAATGGCAAGAGCACGGTGGACGACATCGACCACCTCGGCAACCGCCGGGTGCGCACCGTCGGCGAGCAGCTCGGGGCGCAGTTCTCGCTCGGGCTCGCGCGCATGGCGCGCACCATCAAGGAACGCATGAACCTGCGCGACGCCGAAAACTTCGCGCCGCAGGACCTGGTCAACGCGCGCACCGTCTCGAGCGTCATCAACACGTTCTTCGGGACGAACCAGCTCAGTCAGTTCATGGACCAGACCAACCCGCTGGCCGAACTGACGCACAAGCGCCGGATGTCGGCGCTCGGGCCGGGCGGGCTCACGCGCGAGCGCGCCGGCTTCGAGGTGCGCGACGTGCACTACACGCACTACGGACGCCTCTGCCCGATCGAGACGCCGGAAGGTCCGAACATCGGTCTGATCTCTTCGCTGTGCGTGCACGCCCGCATCAACGGCTTCGGCTTCATCGAGACGCCCTACCGTGTGGTGAAGAAGGGGAAGGTGTCGAACAAGATCGAGTACCTCACGGCGGAGGAGGAAGACAGTGCCATCATCGCGCAGGCCAATGCCCCGATCGATGAGAAAGGCAACTTCGTCAACAAGTACGTCAAGTGCCGTTTCAAGGGCGACTTCCCGATCGTCACGCCGGAGGAGGTCCAGTACATGGACATCAGCCCGAACCAGATCGTTTCGCCGGCGGCCAGCCTGATCCCGTTCCTCGAACACGATGACGCCAACCGCGCCCTCATGGGCTCGAACATGCAGCGTCAGGCGGTGCCGCTCTTGCGTTCGGACTCGCCGATCGTGGGAACGGGGCTCGAAGGCCGTGTGGCCCGGGACTCGCGGGCGGTGCTCGTGGCTGAAGGGCCGGGCGTGGTGCAGTACGTCGATGCCCGCCGCATCGAGGTCCGATACGATCAGAATAAGGAAGATGCCGAGCTCTCATTCCGGGAACCGGTCAAGACCTATTACCTGACCAAGTTCCGCCGGACGAACCAGGACACGAGCGTCAATCAGAAGCCCATCGTCCAGGTGGGCCAGCGCGTGGAGAAGAACACGCCGTTGACCGACGGCTTCTCGACGGACAAGGGCGAGCTTGCGCTCGGCAAGAACGTGCTCGTGGCCTTCATGCCCTGGCGCGGCTATAACTTCGAGGACGCCATCGTCGTCTCGGAGCGGCTCGTGGCCGAGGACGTGTACACCTCCATCCACATCGACGAGTTCGACCTGCAGGTGCGGGACACGAAGCGCGGCGAGGAAGAGCTCACGCGGGAGATCCCGAACGTCTCCGAAGAGGCCACAAAAGACCTCGACGAGCGCGGCATCATCCGCGTCGGCGCGGAAGTGAAGGCCGGCGACATCATCGTGGGCAAGATCACGCCGAAGGGCGAGACCGACCCCACGCCGGAGGAAAAGCTGCTCCGCGCCATCTTCGGCGACAAGGCCGGCGACGTGAAGGATGCCTCGCTCAAAGCGCCTCCGGGCATGAAGGGCGTCGTCATCGACACGAAGCTCTTCAGCCGCCGCCGTCTCGATCCGGCCTCGAAAAAGCTCGAACAGCAGCGCATCGCGGAAGTCGACGCCACGCTGGAAAGAGAGATTGCAGAGCTCAACCGGCAGTTCTGGGAGAAGTTTTTCAAGCTCGTCGAAGGACGGACGGCCGCAGCGGTCGAGGACCGGGAAGGCAAGGTGTTGCTCTCGGAGGGTGCGAAGATCACGCGGGAGGCGTTCGAAGGCCTTACGCCGGACCGGCTCAGCGGGCGCGTCGACTACACGACCGACGAGAAAGTCAATCGCAAGGTGCGGAAGCTCTTCCGCAATTATGAGCAGGTTTATCGTCAGATCGAAGGCGCCTCGAAGCGGGAGAAACACCAGCTTCAGATGGGCGACGAGTTGCCTCCGGGCATCGTGCAGCTGGCCAAGGTCTACATCGCCAAGAAGCGCAAGATTCAGGTCGGCGACAAGATGGCGGGCCGGCACGGCAACAAGGGTGTGGTGGCCAACATCGTTCCCGTCGAAGACATGCCTTTCCTCGAAGACGGCACGCCGGTCGACATCGTGCTGAACCCCCTCGGGGTGCCCAGCCGCATGAACCTCGGCCAGATTTACGAGACGTTGCTCGGCTGGGCGGGCGCAAAGCTCGGCGTCAAGTTTGCCACGCCGATCTTCGACGGCGCCACGCTCGAAGACGTCTCCGAGTGGATGCGCAAGGCGGGGCTTCCGGAGGATGGCCGCACGCAGCTCTACGACGGGCGCACGGGCGATCCGTTCGATCAGAAAACGACGGTCGGATACATCTACATGCTCAAGCTGAGCCATCTCGTCGAGGACAAGATCCACGCCCGTTCCATCGGGCCCTACAGCCTGATCACGCAGCAGCCTCTGGGCGGCAAGGCGCAGTTCGGCGGTCAGCGGCTCGGAGAGATGGAGGTGTGGGCGCTCTACGCCTACGGCGCCGCCAGCACCCTTCAGGAAATGCTCACCTATAAGTCGGACGACGTGCAGGGGCGTTCGAAAGCTTACGAATGCATCGTCAAGGGCGAGAACATGCCCGAGGCCGGCATTCCGGAGAGCTTCAACGTGCTCGTGCGTGAGCTTCAGGGCCTGGGCCTTGAAGTGAAACTCGACTAATTGCGGGTTGCGAAGCGCGGGTTGCGGCCGGGCCGTCTTCGGGCGCCGGGCCGCGATCCAGAGTCACAATCCGAATTTCGCAATCTGAAATCCGCAATCGAATATGCCATACGGAAAGACCCACAAGATCAAGAAAAACTTCAACAGTATCACCGTCAGCCTGGCCTCTCCGGAAAGCATTCTGGAGCGCTCGTATGGCGAAGTACTGAAGCCGGAGACGATCAACTACCGGTCGTTCAAGCCGGAGAAGGATGGTCTCTTTTGCGAGAAGATCTTCGGCCCGGTCAAGGACTGGGAGTGCCATTGCGGCAAGTACAAGCGCATTCGGTATAAGGGCATCATCTGTGACCGGTGCGGCGTGGAAGTCACGCAGAAATCCGTGCGGCGCGAGCGCATGGGGCACATCACGCTCAGTGTGCCCGTCGTCCACATCTGGTATTTCAAGACGCTTCCGAACAAGATCGGACATCTGCTCGGGCTTCGCTCGAAGGAACTCGAGCGGATCATCTATTACGAGAACTACGTCGTCATCCAGCCCGGAGAAGCCGAGAAGCTGGGCGTGGAAGAGCGGCAGCTGCTGAGCGAGGACGATTACTTCAACATCCTCTATCAGATCCGCGAGGACAACAACCGCCTCGATGACGACGACCCGGAGAAGTTCATTGCCAAGATCGGGGGCGAAGCCGTCGAGGCGATGCTCAAGCGGCTGGATCTGGCGCGGCTCTCGCAGGTGCTTCGCTTTCAGGTCAAGACCGAGACGAGCCAGCAGCGCAAGGCCGAAGCCCTCAAGCGGCTCTCGGTCGTCGAGGCGTTCCGGGAGGCCAACCGGAAGATGGAGAACCGCCCCGAATGGATGGTCATGCGGGTGATCCCGGTCATCCCGCCGGAGTTGCGCCCGCTCGTCCCGCTCGAAGGGGGACGCTTTGCCACGAGCGACCTCAACGACCTCTACCGTCGCGTCATCATCCGGAACAACCGGCTCAAACGCCTCATCGACATCAAGGCGCCCGAGGTGATCCTGCGCAACGAAAAGCGCATGCTTCAGGAAGCCGTCGACTCGCTGTTCGACAACAGCCGGAAAGCCAACGCCGTCCGCTCGGACTCGAACCGCGCCCTCAAGTCGCTCTCGGACATGCTCAAGGGCAAGCAGGGACGCTTCCGCCAGAACCTGCTCGGCAAGCGCGTCGACTATTCGGGCCGGTCGGTGATCGTCGTCGGGCCGGAGCTGGAACTGCATCAGTGTGGGTTGCCGAAGGAGATGGCCGTCGAGCTCTTCAAGCCCTTCATCATCCGCAAGCTCATCGAGCGCGGCATCGTCAAGACGGTCAAGAGCGCGAAGAAGGTTGTGGACCGGCGCACGTCTGACGTGTGGGACATTCTCGAGAAGGTGATCGAGGGGCGGCCCGTGATGCTCAACCGCGCTCCGACCCTGCACCGCCTCGGCATCCAGGCGTTCCAGCCGGTGCTCATCGAGGGCAAGGCCATCCGGCTGCACCCGCTCGTCTGTACGGCGTTCAACGCCGACTTCGACGGGGACCAGATGGCGGTGCATGTGCCGCTGAGCAACGACGCCTGTCTGGAGGCGATGCTGCTCATGCTCAGCAGCCACAACATCCTCAGCCCGGCGCACGGCGGCCCCATTGCCGTGCCGACGCAGGACATGGTGCTCGGCCTCTACTACATCACGAAGGCGCGCCGGGACGTCCGCGGAGACGGTATGCGTTTCAACAGCATGGTCGAGGTGCGGCAGGCCTTCGATCAGCACATCGTCGATCTGCACGCGCGCGTGCTCGTGCGCCTCGACGACGGCGAAGAGATCGAGACGACGGTCGGGCGTGTGCTTTTCAACGAAATCGTGCCCGAAGGCGTCGGCTTCATCAACGAAGTGCTCACCAAGAAAAATCTCCGGAGCATCATCGGGCGCGTGCTCAAGGCGGCCGGCTTCCCGGCCACCGCGCGTTTCCTCGACGACATCAAGATGCTCGGCTTCGAACACGCCACCACGGCGGGGCTGACGTTCTCGCTCTCGGACATCGTGGTGCCGGACGAGAAGGAAAAGCTGATCTCCGAGGCCATCGAGAAGGTAGAGAAGGCCCGTCAGAACTACGAGATGGGCTTTATCACGGAGAACGAGCGCTACAACCAGGTCATCGACATCTGGACGCACACGAACAACCGCGTCTCGGAGGTGCTCTTCGATGCGCTCAAGAACGACCGTGACGGCTTCAACGCCATCTATATGATGGCCGACTCCGGCGCGCGTGGTTCGAAAGAGCAGATCCGTCAGCTCGGCGGCATGCGCGGCCTCATGGCCAAGCCGCAGAAGAGCCTCGTCGGTTCGGCGGGCGAGATCATCGAAAACCCGATTATCTCGAACTTCAAGGAAGGGCTCTCCGTGCTCGAATACTTCATTTCGACGCACGGCGCCCGCAAGGGTCTGGCCGACACGGCCCTCAAAACCGCCGACGCCGGATACCTGACGCGACGCCTCGTCGACGTGGCGCAGGACGTGACCATCATGCAGCACGACTGCGGCACGTTGCGCGGCATCCGGATCTCGGCGCTCAAGGACAACGAGGATATCGTCGAGCCGCTGGCGGACCGCATCCTGGGCCGCGTGTCGGTGCACGACGTGATGGACCCGCTCACGGACGAACTGATCGTGGCGGCGAACGAGCTGATCGACGAGGCGAAGGCGCGGCGCATCGCCGAGACCTCTATCGAGGAGGTGGAGATCCGGTCCGTGCTCACGTGCGAGAGCCGTCGCGGCGCCTGTGCGCTGTGCTATGGGCGGAACCTCGGCTCGGGACGTCTCGTGGAGGCCGGAGAAGCCGTGGGCGTGATCGCGGCGCAGAGCATCGGCGAGCCGGGCACGCAGCTTACGCTTCGCACCTTCCACATCGGTGGAACGGCCAGCCGCATCTCTGCCGAGAGTACGATCCAGTCGAAGTTCGCGGGCAAGGTGGTGTATGAGAACCTGCGCACGGTCGTTTATGACGACGGAGAGATGCCGCATGAGGTGGTGCTCTCCCGGCAGGGCGAGATCAAGATCGTCGATCCGGAGGATGGACGGCAGCTGATCGCCTACATCATCCCGTACGGCGCGGAAGTGCTCGTCGAAGACGGCGCGATGATCGAGAAGGGGACGGTGCTCGCCAGCTGGGACCCCTACAACAGCGTCATCCTTTCGGAGATCTCCGGCACGGTCGCCTTCCAGGACATCATCGAAGGCACCACGTATCGCGAGGAAGCGGACGAACAGACGGGCTATCGCGAGAAAGTCATCATCGACAGCCGCGAGCGCAACCTGACCCCGGCGATCCTGGTGCGCCCCGAGGGCGGCGAGACGCAAGCCGGCACGCCGCGCGAGTATCCGTTGCCGGTGCGCGCGCGCATCCAGGTCGATGCCGGCGACAAGGTGCAGGCCGGACAGATCCTCGTCAAGATCCCGCGCCAGACGGCCAAGACCCGCGACATCACCGGCGGCCTGCCGCGTGTGACGGAACTCTTCGAGGCCCGCGTGCCCAACGATCCCGCCGTCGTGAGCGAGATCGACGGCGTGGTCAGCTTCGGCGGGCGCAAACGCGGGGCGCAGGAGGTCATCGTCACCAGCCGCGACGGCTCGGAGAAGAAGACCTACCTCGTGTCGATGACCAAGCACCTCCTCGTGCATGAGAACGACTTCGTGCGCGCCGGAGATGCGCTCTCGGACGGGCAGATCTCGCCGCAGGATATCCTCAAAATCCTCGGCCCACGCGCCGTGCAGGAGTACCTCGTCAACGAGATCCAGGAGGTCTACCGGCTCCAGGGAGTGACGATCAACGATAAGCATATCGAAGTGATCGTCCGCCAGATGATGCAGAAAGTGCGCGTCACCGACCCGGGCGACACCAACTTGCTCGAAGACAGCCTCGTGGACCGTTTCGTGCTCGAAGAACTCAATGACAACCTCTACGACAAGTTCGTTGTGACCGATCCGGGAGACTCCGAGCTTCAGATGGGCGACATCGTGGACCGGCGTCGTTTGCGTGAGGTCAACTCGGAGATGAAGCGGCGCGACCTTCGGCCCGTGCAGGTGCGCGAGACGCAGCCCGCCGTAGCCGAGCCGATCCTCCTGGGCATCACGCAGGCCTCCCTCTCGACCGACTCGTTCATCTCGGCGGCCTCCTTCCAGGAGACGACGAAGGTGCTCACGAGCGCGGCCATCCAGGCCAAGACGGACCCGCTCTTCGGACTCAAGGAAAACGTCATCGTCGGGCATCTGATTCCTGCAGGCACCGGCCAGCGCCGCTTCCGAGATATCGTCGTGGGCTCGAAGAAAGAACTCGCAGAGCTTCAGGCGGCTCTCGGCACCGGAGAAAGCGACGGCGAAGGCGTCGCTCCGGAATCGGTCAAAACCTCGTCCTGAGGGAGCCACACCAACCCTGAGCGGCCATGCGCCGCCTGCCCCGGCCGTCGTGAGACGGTCGGGGTTTTTTTGTCGAAATATTTCTACCGCTTCGTGACGGATTCGAGGCGGCTTCGCGTCATCTCCGCTTCGAAGGCACGCGTAAAGAGGGGCAAACGCACCGAAAGAACCGAGGATCTCTCCCCCGAAGATCCGTTAACCAGAGTGGAGAATCGTCATGAAAAAGCGTGTATGGATTCCGGTATTTCTGACGGCGGGCCTGATGTTGACAACGACGGGCTGCGCTTCGAATCGCCGCGTGGTCGTTCGTGAGCCTGCCTCGAAGGTCGTGGTGGTGAAGGACGCACCGGGCCCGGGGAAGGTCGTCGTAGTCAAGAAGCGGCCTCCGAGCGCACGGAGAGAGGCGCGCCCGCACCGGCCTTCTTCCCGGCACGTATGGATTCCCGGCCACTGGGAATGGCGCGGCAACAGGTACGTGTGGAAGAGCGGCCGCTGGGTGGTTCCGCCGCGCGCCGGAGCCGTGTGGGCGCCGGGCCACTGGAAGCAGAGCCACGGCGGCTGGATCTTCGTCGCCGGGCACTGGCGATAACTGCAACCGGGCGGAGGCTCGTCGCCGTCCGTTCACATAGAACCCTCCCGACGCCGAGGAACCCCGGTGCGCCCCCGTGGACGCCGGGGTTCTTCTTTGAAGGAGCGTCCCGGTGGAGTGTCCACTGCCGAGGACAACCGGAGGCGCCCGGAGGGGCGCGGGCGGCGCACACGCGGGCGATCTCCGGAGAAGCGTCTTCGGTCCGTCATTTGCAAACGGCTCCGGAAAGCCACGCGCACCGAAGACCGCCGGCTCTCGGCGGTTCGTCATCGATCCCCCCCTGAAAACAGAAAGAGGAGGCGACCCATGAAGACTTTGCTTACCACGGGATTTTCAATGCTGTTCTTGATCGCGGCAGCCGGATGTGAGGTGAACACCGTGGGGCCGGAAGGGCCGCCCGGGCCGCCCGGAAACGCCAACGTCTTTACCCTGAACTTCACCTTCACGATGGCCGACGCCACCATCAACGGCAACGTGGCCTCGGTGCAGTTCGAAGCGCCGGACCTCACGCGATCGGTCGTCGACGAGGGGGCCGTGCTCATGTTTTTCCGCGAGCAGGGGACCTGGACGGCCATGCCCTATACGTTCGCCGTCGAATCTCCCGACCTTCCCGCCGTGGATTATACCATCACGCTCGGCTTCGGCTACGACGTGCAGTTTTTCGAAGTCTTTTACGAGGCCTCCACGGACGCGGTCGCCCTCGAAGATCAGCCGGATCGGTTGATGAAAGCCGTTATTATTGATGGCTTTCCGGCAGGTAAGACGGCCCTCGATCTGACCGATTACGAAGCCGTCCGGCAGTACTTCGGCCTGAGCGATTGAGAGGTGTGGAAAAATCGTTTCGCGGGATGCTTTAATAATTATTGGCCTTGTCGATACTCCAAGGGCCAAGATAACACCCCATATGACGAAAGAGGGAGTCACCGAATGAATCGCCCAAAACCTGAGAGCACGAGCAACACCAAGCGCGCCAGTACTCCGCACATGCGGCACATCATCGCATCCTTCTGCCGAACGGCGCAGGATGATTATCGCCGGGCCGGATGCCCTTTCGGCGCTGATGTTGACGGGATGTTGATCTGGTTTGAATATGGTCAGAAGACCACGCTGAACTGAGTCTCATCACCCCTGTTCCGCGCAAAAAAAGCTTGGCTGTATCCCGGATCTTTAACCGGAAAGCCCCGGTGTCGCAAGGCGTCGGGGCTTTTGCTGTCTCGCGCGTCAACGGGTATGGATGAGAGGCATCGAGACGGAAGCGTGTTCGGTCTGGAGGCGAAGCAGGTACAGACCCGGCGGCAGCGCCGAAGCATCGAAGACGGCGCGGTGGCTTCCCGCCGGGCGATTCCCTTCGAACAGTGTGGCGACCGCGCGGCCCAACCCGTCATAGACGACGAGGCGGACCGGGCCGGGTCGGGCCAACTCATACGAGACGGTGGCGGTGGAAGAGAAGGGGTTGGGGTACGCGCCTGCCAGGCGCGCGGCGTCCGGCAACTCCGGCCCGGATGCGGTAGCCGTGGGCCGGGCGAAGCTGAACCTGGCGAGCACGGGCAGATGGTCCGAGGTGCTGGAGGTATAGCTGCTGATGGCGCTGATCAGCTCGTCGTACCGATCCGCCGAGTCCGTCACGAAATTCGGGAGCAGTTCGTCGGTGATGAGAATCTGATCGATGTTCGAGCCGCTGGTGCACGAACCGTTGCTGCAAAACGAGCTCTCTCCGGCCTGTTCGAGCGCCATCGAAGGGAAGAAGTAGTCGTCGGTATCCTGTACGAAATTGTCGTACGGGGACACTTTGCCGGGGGTGATGGAGTCGAGGAGTTCGTCGTTGAAGTCGCCGAGCACCATGACGGGCTCCGTGGCGAGCGTGGTAAAGTCGATGTGATTCTTGAGTCGTTGCGACGCGGCGAGCCGCCTGTTGTACGAGGTGACGTCGCTGAAGGCTTTCATGTGGATCGTGATGAACGTGAGCGTCACCGTCGTGTCGCCCACGGTTACGTCGGCTTCCATTTCGAGCGGGGGCCGCGAGGCGAAGTCGCTCGAAAAGCTTTCGAGGATGTGCCCGACACTCCGAACCTTCACCACGTCGGTCTTATAGATGAAGCCGACGCGTTGCCCGCTGTGCAGCGTCGCCAGTGCGCCGTCGTAGGCGCCGCCGAGGTCTTCGAGCAGCTGGTCGAAGTCGTTCACGTCCGCAATTTCCTGCACGGCCCACAGGTCGATGTCGGCCTGTTCGATGACTGCCTTCACGTTGGCGAACTGCCGGGCGTCGTCCGAAGGGCCGTTCGAGGCGCTTCCGAACCATTCAATGTTCCACGTGGCGACGTCGAAGGTGAGCGGATCACCCTTTGCCGGCACGTTCTGCGCCCGGCCCGTGTGGATGGATACAAAGGATAGAAGGGCGAAAAAATATAACGTTTGCCTCATGAGGGGGAACCACACGGTAAAATTCAGACAGCACCCGAATTACGGGGAAGAGCAGGGAATGTTCGCGGGGAGAGTCGTCGTCGCTTCCGATGACGGGATGCGTTTCGGGTCACTCGAAATCAGTGTTCAGCCGGAACCGCGAGATGCGGTTGTTGCCCGTGTCGGCCACGTAGACGATGCGCTCGAAATAGCCGACGCCCTGCGGGTTGCGGAACTGCCGCGCGCCCTCGCCCGTGCCCCCGAAAGAGACCACGACGGGCTTCGTGGAGCGCGAGCCCGGCGGCGGCGCGACGCCCTCGACGCCCTGTGAGGTGAAGACGAACAGGCTGTCTTTGCCCGCGTCGGTCACGAAAAGGTAGTTCGTCCCGTCGGCGGCGAACATGAGGTCGGTCGGGTTCAGGAACTTGAACTCGTCATAGAGGAAGCCGTCGCCCCGATCCGGGTTGTCGGTCACCTGGAGTTTCTCCGTGTCGGGGCGGTATTCGATGCCGTCGGGCGTCTCGATAGCGCGGATCGAGAGGACGGCGAAGCGGAGGGGCGTCCCTTCGCCCGGGCTCTGCGGCATCGCGCCGTCGGCAAATGGCGACTGGGCAATGACGAAGTGCTTCTCGTCGGGGAAGGCGTCCCGTTGCGGCGGCTGCACGAACGTGATCACGTCCGCCGGGTTGATGGCGCTCCGGAGGCTCTCGCGCGTCGGGTTGAGCGCGACGATGGCCTGCGTGTTGATGCCTTCCGTGGTGAACTCGAGGATCGTATTGTGCGGCAGGATCACCGACGTCCGGTCGTTGACCGGCCCCCGCCGGGCGACGTAAATGTTGTTGTTCGGCAACACGCCCACGCCGGTGAAGGCGACCTGTTCGTCCGTGTCGATGGGGTCGGGCCGGTTGAACTTGCGGGAGTCGTCGTCGAAAGGATGCCACAGGATGTCGACGAGCGACGGGTTGCCGGTGGGGACGCCGGCGTAGTGGAGCACCACGGGCAGGTTCCACAGGCGACCGTTGAGCATGGTGTCCCGCCGGGCCGTGACGTAGAGATGGAGCCGGCGGTCCTGCGTGACGGAGGTGGCGCCGCCGGGGATGGGGAAGAAAGCAGCGGCCCGCCCGGAGCGGTCGAGCACGTGCAGTCCCCGCGCATCGGTCACGTAGATCAGTTCATCGTAACCGGCATAGACGTCGGTCGGGGCTTCGAGCGTGCCTCCGTCGCCGGCCTGCGTGAAGAAGGGGAACAGCGGCACGTATTCGACCTCGGCGATCAGCCCCGGTTCGGAGCGCCCGGCTTCGAAGATCTCCTCTGTCGTGGCGTCGGACTTCGACCCGAACAGGTCGTCGCAACCGGTGACGACGACGGTGAGGCCGAGAAGCACGGCGACGAGGAAAAAAAATGAGTTTCTGGTCATTATGATGGAAGTATCGTCAGGAAGCCCGTCCGTGGCGGCGTGCTTCATAAGCCCAGGTTCAGCCCGACCCGGTGTACGGGACCGAGGCGCTCGAGGCGGTTGAAGCCATAGTCAAAGCGAAGATCCGGGCCGACGTAGGGGATCTGGAGCCCGAGTCCCACGCTCGGCGTGGTGAACTCCTCGATGCCGAAGCGGTAGCCCATCCGTAGCGTCAGCGTCCGGTTCCAGACGTACTCGACGCCGAGGTTCCAGTTTTCCGCGTTGTCGTTCGGATTGTTCAATTGCGCCGAGACGAGGAGGTCGTTTCGTGAGTCGTTGTGGAAGACGTTGTACGTGAAGCCGAGGAGGAACGTCGTCGGGGGCGTGATGGACTCGAAGCGGTTCTCCGTCACTTCCGGCCGGCTTCCGATGACGGTGCGTTTGAGTTCGCCGGAGGGCCGCCCGTCGAAGCCGAAGTTTCGCACCGAGACGGCCATCTGTGCGCCGGTGTTGCCCACGCGGTAGAAGATGCCGAGGTCGAAGACGACGGTAGCGGTGCTGACGCCGGCGACGCTCTCGCGCACGTACTTCGTCGTCACGCCATAGCTGAAGAGGTCGGTCAGGCGTTGGGAGAGTGTCAGCCCGGCGGCGAGATCGAGGAGGCGGAACGACTCGCCGGTGCCGAAGGGCTGGAACTCCGTCGTCACGTTCATCTCGCCGGAATCGAGCGTCTGGATGCTTGCCCCGAGCGTGATGCCGGGGCCGGGCAGATGATACGTCATCGCCGCGTACTCGAGGTTGACGTCGGTGAAGTAGACCGTGTGGCTGAACCCGATGGTCATGCCCGTCAGGTGCGAGGCGAGCGCCGGGTTCCAGAAGAGGGCGCTCGCATCGAAGGCGTTGGCCACGACGGTCTCGCCGAGAGCCGCCCCGCGCGCATCGACGGGGATCTTGAGAAACTGGAAGCCGGACGTACCCGCGCGGTCGCCCCCGAGCGCCGGGAGCACCTGGCTCCGCGCCGGGAGCGTCGTTCCGGCGCACGTCAGGAGCAGCGCGACGAGCCCGACGGCCCATCGCCCGCGCGCCCGCGCGCCCGGGCTCCCATAGATTGTCATCGAAGGACGCATCGCATTCTTGCTTCGAACAGGGTTAGAAACGGTAGGAAAGCCCCACCATGATGTGCCGCTGAGGCAGGAAACGAGCCGGGTTGAACGGCGGCAGTCCGCTCGTCTCCGGGTCCTCATACCGGGGGTCGCGCGTGCCGGTGGTCACGTCGAAGTCGTGGTTGCCCCGGAGCTTCGTGAAGTCGGTCGTCGCCGGATCCACGTTCGGGTACGCCTTGCCCGTCACCGGGTTGACGATGACGCTGTTCGACTGGTTGAAGAGGTTCGTGATTTCGAGGGTGAGCTGGAGATCCGCGCCGGCCACTTGGATGAACCGCTGGAAACTCAGATCGAACCACCACCACGGCTCGCCGATTTTCGTAAAACGGTCCTCGGGTCTGGAAGAGACCTCGTAGACCGGCCGCCAGTCCTGCTCGCCCGTGAAGGGATTGACCTCGTTGCCCTTGAACTCGGCGGGCGTGTATCGCTGCCCGCTCCGGTACGTCGAGGCGAGGTAGACCTTGAAATGGTTCAGGCCCGGAATGCCGAAGAGCGGGCGTTCCTTCTCGTGCGTGAACGTCACGCCGGCCTTGAAGTCGAGCGGGCGGTCCCACGCGAGCGGAGTCTCGAAGGTGTTGTCGATGTCGCCGTTGGCGAGAAACTGTGAGAGTGCGTCGTTGTTCGTCGAACTGAGGCCGGTGGCGCGGGAGAAAGAGCCGGAGATCTGTCCCTGAAACCACGTCCCGACGCGTTTGAGGTAGCTCACCTCCACCCCTCGAACCCGCGCGAAGTCGCCGTTGATGCGGAAGGCGCGCGTCACCTCGCGTCCGGTCGGGTCTTTGATGATGACGTTCTCGATGGTGATGAAGTCGAACTTGTCGCGCCAGAAGGCCGTCACGTTGAGCACGTCGTTGGACGAAAACTGATTGCGCAGCCCGAGTTCGTACGAGATGTCCACCTCCGGATCGAGGTCGGGGTTGCCGAGGTCGGCGAAGAAGGACCGGTCCTGGAAGAACGGGTCGAGGCCGGTATAGACGAACGTCGGGTGCGGGATTTTGGTCGAATGGCCGTAGTTGAAGAAGAGGACGCGGTTTTCCTGAATGGGGAAGGAGACGCGCAGTTTCGGGAGGAGGCGGAGTTTGTATCGGAGGCCGAAAAGCTTGACCGTGCCGTCTTTGTAGCTCTGCCGCACGCCGTCGAGGATGGGCGCGAGCGGGTCGTCGACGAGGTCGTCCACGTATTTGCCGGGAGCCCAGTATTCGAGGCGCGCGCCGAGGTTGGCGATGAGGCCGCGATAGCGAATCTGATACGTGCCGAAAGCGGCGCCGCGCCGGGGCTTGACGCGCCAGATGTCGGAGCTTTCGCCGAGGCGTCCCGTACTCGTGCCGGCTTCGTTGCCGATGGGCGCGCCCACCCACGGGCGGATCACGTCGATCCACTGATAATCGTTGAACTTCGACTCGAAGCCGACCGAGAGACGGTTGTTTTTGCTCACGGAGAAGCGGGTGTAGGTGGCGCGGATGGTCACCTCTTCGGCGAAGTGGTCGTGGAAGCGCGTGGCGATGCCGCCGTTGTTGATCAGCCCCGGGCCGGGCAACACGAAGAGCGCGTTCGGATTGATCGGCTCGCCGTTCTCATCGACGAACACATTGGCGGGATACGTGACGATGCTCGCCGGGTCGAGCTCCGTGTCCACGTTCAGGGGCCGCCACCGCCGCCCGTTGGCGTCGGCGCGGAGCTTCGTAAAGAGGCGGCTCACCTGCACGTCGTAGAACGAACGCTCATTGAGCACGTGCGACCATTTGACGTAGGAGATGATGTTGTCGTGCGCGTACGTGTTCGCGTTGTCGGGCTGGAGGATGAAAGCATACTGGAAACCCGGCTGGATGACGGCGTCATTGCCCGTCACCTGAAGCATGCGGGTGTTCTGGTTGATCGTCAGCGAGCGCTGATACGAGCCCTGCAGGCGCATGCCGGGCTTGAACTCGTAGGTCAGCTTGAGCAGCCCGTTCCACCGGTTGCCCGTGCGCGGGGAGAAGAAGTCGGCGCCGATGAGGGAGGAGCGCACCTGGCGGGGCGTGGCCGTTTGCCGGGTGAAGCCGTCGGAGAGTTGCACCTGACCGGAGGCGAAAAAGCGGAGCTTGCCCCGGACGATCGGGCCGCCGAGGTTGAATTCGTAGACCTCTTCCTTGAAGTTGTCATAGGCATCTTCGTTGACGCCGAAGTTGTCCCGTTTGTGGGAAAAAGAACCCGAGAAGGTGTCGGATCCGGACTGGGTTTGCACCGAAACGACGCCGCTCGTGACGTCGCCGAACTCGGCGCCGACGCCGCCGGTGGTGACCTCGATCTCGCTGAAGGCGTTCGAGCCGATGTCGAGGCCGAAGCCGGTGCCGGCGAGCGGGTCCTTGGCCGAGACGCCGTCGACGATGAAGCCGGTCTCGTCGGCGCGCCCGCCCCGGATGTAGAGGCCCGTCGGATCCTGCAGGACACCCGCCTGCGTGGCGACGGCGTCCTGCACATTGCGCAGCGGCGCGGTGTCGAGTTGATCGCGCGAGATGGAGGACGAACTCGACGACTGCTCCACGTCGAGCAGGGGTTTCTCCCCGACGACGACGATCTCTTCCTCGGTCGAGAGGACGGCTTCCTCAAGTTGGACGTCGAGCGTGGTCGTCTCGCCGTCACGCACCTGGATGCCGGTGAAGAGCTTCGTCTCGAAACCGATGTACGAGAACTTGACGGCGTACTCGCCCGCCCGCAGGTTGTCGATCACGTATCGTCCGTCGAGGTCGGTGGCGGCGCCGTTCGAGGTGCCCACGACGATCACATTGACGCCGATGAGCGGCTCGTCGGTCACCGCATCGCGCACCGTTCCGGCGATGCGCCCCTGTCCGAAGGCGGAGACGGCAACGAGGAAAAGCAGGAGCGGGAGGGCGATCAGTTGTTTCGTCATTTCGGAAAACCGAGGCTTTCGAGCATCAGGTGGATGGCGCGACGGGCGGCCTCGGGATCGCCGTCGGCGCCGAGGAGCAACGGGGCGTTCGTCTGGTCGTTGATCATCGGCAGCGCGAAAAGCCCCACCCGGCGGTCGGCGCTGATGGATGCGACGACCTTTGAACCGAACCACGGTCCGGAGCGCCCGCCCTGCCGCGTCAGGTACGTGTAGTCCGCCTCCAGAAGCGGGATCGTGTTGCTCCCGCTGGTGAGATACGGCAGCGTGTTGATCACGAAGGCGGACGTCTGGAGCTCCGGCATCGCTTCGCCGAGGCCCGGCAAGGACTCCGCCGGCCGGATGCCCGCACCGGTGGGCAGGCGAAGCGAGGGGCGCAACGTGTCCGGAAAGGTGATCAGATCCGTCAGCGGGAGCAAGAGGATGGCCGGGTTGCCGAGGTTGTCTTCCGGGTTGATCGGAAGGGAGATCGGCGTGTGCACCATCAGCTTGCCGCCGTTCTCGAAGAACAGATCCATGACGCCCGCCGCAAAGGGAAGGTTGTTGCCCTGGATGCTGTTGGTCGCGTTCGTTGAGACCCAGTAAATGTATTTAAATAATCCGAGGGTATGCCGGAGTGTCGGGTCGGCATTGGGGGGGAGGGCATCCGAGCGTGGGGCGTTGCCCGTATTCCCCGTCACAAACGGTTTGCTCAGGTCCCACGTGTCCACGGTCAGGCCCGGGGGGAGGTAGTCGCGGAGGAGCGCGAGATGGAAGGCCTGCACGGTGGGGTTTGACGCCTTCCGGTAGTCGTTCACATACAGCACTTCGCTCCTGGGGCGTTTGACGTACCACGTGAAGCGCTCGACGACGCTCGTCGTGTCGGTGGCGTCGACCGAGCGCACGTAAAACGTGTTTTCGGCGTCGAGGCGCAGGCCCGGCACGCGGAACGTGGTGCGCTGGAAGCCGCGCCCGGTGAAGACCTCCACGTCGGTCTCGCTCTGCCCCGTGTCGCTCACATCGGCGACGAACGTGACGAACGCCACGTCCGGCGGCAGCCCGACGAACGAGGTGCTGTCGTTCAGGCTTACGTCGATGCGGTCGAGGTTGCTCTCGCCCTCGGGATCGTCGGCCGTCCAGGCAAAGGTGAAGACGGTGAACGTGGTGTCCGGCGGAAGGTCGAACGTGCTCAGGCGAATCGTGGGCGGCGCGTTTTGAATGGGAAAGACCGTCTTCGCAGGAGTCGGGTCCTTGAGCGCCTCGTTGTCGATGGCGCGCACCTCGAAGGTCACGTCGGCGATGCGCTCGCCGCGCGGGATCGGCAGGAGAATGAGCGAATCGGTGCTCGTGGTCAGGGTCCAGCCTTCTTCCGGTCCGGGGCGTTCGTCGGTATTGAAGTAGCGCAGCTCGAAGGCCGTCACGAAGCCGTCCGGGTCGCTGCCGGTCCACGAGACGAAGACGGTGCTCTTGAGCCGGTCGGCCCCGGCCAGGTTGTCCACGAGCGACGAGTCGCGCACGCTCAGTTCGGTGTCCGGAGGCTCGTTCTCGAACGGCGTTCCGCTAAAGCCGGTGTCGCACCCGGCCAGGAGTGCCGCGACGAGGGCGAGGGTGAACGGTATGTTGAGACGGGCGAGCACGCTGGGTTTGGATGGG
>NZ_JBWOPL010000113.1:0-36278 GCF_056451265.1 Rhodocaloribacter sp.
TGGCGGCGCTGCTGTGGCTGTCGGCGGGTGAGGGGAGCCGCGCGCAGCGGCCGGATTCGGTCGAGGCGGCGCAATACCTTGCGTTCGCCGGCGGCGTCGAAGCGGTGGAGACGGGCGCCTATGAGCGGGCCGTGCGCCGGCTCGAGCCGCTGGTGGCCCAGGCGCCCGCCTATGCCGAGCAGTCGCGCGGGACGGCGGCGTACTGGCTCGGGCGGGCCTACGAGCGCCTCGGCGATCGGGACAACATGCAGCGCGCCTGGCGCGCCGGGCTCATCGCGCTCGACCGGGCGGGCTTCTTCGACCTGCGCCTCACCGACGCCTACCTCCGCAGCCTCACCGTCGAGCAGCGCGCCGCCTTTCCCGGCGAGACGGCCCGGCTGTACCTGAGTCTCCTCGCCGCGCTCGACGAGCCGCTCTTCCCCGGCGAAGTCGCGCTGATGGCCCGGCACGTGGCCCAGCTGGCCGTGATCCTCCCCGACGCCGTGCTCGATGAAGTCATCACCAACGTGCCGACGGTGGCGGCGGACGAGTGGACGTTCAAACCCGGCGCGGGCACGCGGCTGCTGACGTGGTGGCGAAGCCAGGACCCGCTCCCGGCCACGCTCGAGAACGAACGGCTCCTCGAACACCTCGAACGGGTCGCTTACGCCGAGAAGCACTTCGCCTATCCCGAACGTCTCACCGGCTTCGACGACCGGGGCGAGGTCTACGTCCGGTATGGCAAGCCGGACAGGGAGATCGAGATCTCCTTCACCGATCCGTGGCTGATCGACGTGGTGTTTCAGCCCGGCGTGGGCGTCACGCCGTCCGATTTTCCCGAAAACGTGTTCTGGCGTTACGGCGACGTCGACCGGGCCGCGTACTTCCTTTTCGTCAAAAAGAATGACCATTTCGCTTTTGCCCAGACCATCGACCTGATCCCGAAGGTGCTTCGTTTCGGCTTCAGCCGTTCGAAGCGGGGCGTGGACAAGGCGACCCGGATGATCGCCGTGCTCCGGTCGATCTATCAGCAACTGGCCCCGCTCCATTCCGACTTCGAGGCGCGGTACAGCGACGTGGAGAACTACGCGATGGAACTGCCCGCTTTTCAGCCGGGGCGCATCCTCAACCGCACGCGGCGCATCAACCGCATCCCCTCGGGGATCGAGAGCCGGCAGTTGACCAGTCGCCCTCCGCCCGACGTCTTCGCACAGACCATCCTGATGCGCACCGAGAGCGAGGACGAGATGGCCTACGGACGCCGTGAGGCGTACGCGCCGCGGGAGGTTTCCGACGTCTTTCGCGAGACCGAGCGCCTGCCCGTCGAAGTGCGGGTGGCCCGTTTCCTCGACGACGACGGGCGCACGCGCACGGAGGTCTACTGGAGCCCCACCGTCGGCGCGATCCGACCCTCGAAGAAGCTCCGGAAACGGCTCCGGAAGCAGGGCTACGACGTCTCCGACACCTTCGTGATCAACATGACGACGGTGCAGAAAACGGCGCAGCATCAGCCCCGCGTCGTCAACCAGAAACGGTATTTTCTCACCGACGTGCCCGAACAGGACGACGCCGTCATCCCGGTGCAGACGATGGTGGTTCGGGGAGACACGGGGCGGTATCACCTCGCCTTTCAGTGGGACGAGTATCTGCCCGGCACGCGCACGGGCACGCAAATGCGCCTCGGACCGAAGGTGAAGGTGGGCGCAGGCCTGGCCGACTCGCTCACGGCCCTCGCCGCCGACAGAAGCATCCTGGAGATGAGCGACCTCAAACCGATCTTCACCGGAAAAGCCGACGAGAACGTGCTCGAGGACCCCGCCTCGGCTTCACCGTATCCGTTCTCACGCATCGCCTCGGACGTGCAACTGGCGCTGTACTTCGAAGTGTACCACCTCACCTTCGGCGCGGACGACCTGGCGCACTATACGGTCGAGTACGAGATCGCGCGGAGTGAAGACAGGGAGGGGCTGTTGCGCCTGCTCGGCGGAAAGGAGGAAGCACGCACGACTTCACGCATCTCGAACACGACGCGCGGACGCACGGCCCGGGAAACGATCCTCCTCGACCTGAGCGACTGGACCGGAAACGGCGAACTCGAAGTGCGTGTGCGCGTCACCGACGAGACGACGGGACAGAGCGTCGAACGCACCCTCAACTTCCACGTCCAAAATGTCGGCGGATAGCCCGGCGCAGATCCCGAAACGCATGACGACCTCGAAGCAGGAAGCGGATGATTTTTTTCGGCGGGTGTGGGGCGTCGTGGCGCAGATCCCGCGCGGGAAGGTGACCACGTACGGGCACATCGCGCGGAGCCTCGGCGTCGGGAGCGCGGCGCGGACCGTCGGGTGGGCGCTCAAAGCCGCGGCCGAGACGCCCTTGCCGTGCCACCGCGTCGTCAACCGCTTCGGCGCGCTCTCGGGGCGCATGCACTTTGGCGGTCCGCACATCATGGAAGACCTCCTTCGAAGCGAAGGCGTCGCCTTCACGGACGACGGCTGTGTGGATCTCGATGCGCACCTCTGGGTCCCCGGAGAAGTGGAGGAGGCATAAAAAAAGGAAGCCGGTCTCTCCCCACCGAAGGACCGGCTTCCCAAAAACGCAAGAACTGCGTAGGAGAAGTGCTCTTTCCTTTATAAGCGCTCTTTCTTCGGAGAAAAGGTCATGGATTTGAAAAAAAATGCCATGTCCAGAAAAAAAAGTGGTGACGCGGGTTTTTGAAGCAGTTTTCAGGGGGTGTGAAGCTCATGAACCGGGGGCATCATGGGGCGGAGAAAGAAGACGTTCGATTGCGGGCATCGGGGCTATGGTCGGTATTGCCATCGGTGTCGGCTGAAGGAGGAGGCGCGGGCGCGGGAGATCGCGCGGCGGCAGGCATGGCGTGAGCGGCTGGAAGAGGACCCGATCGACCTGGGCCGCCTGCCCCCGCACGTCGTCAAGAAGACGCGCGAGATTCTGAGCGGACTCCGCAACGGGCGTGATTATACGGGCTATCACGGGAAGCGCATGCATTACGACCGCACCGTGATCTCCATTCCGATCGGGCGCAGCTATCGCCTCATCTGCCGGGACGATCCGGAGCGGGGCGTCGTCCCCGTGGAGGCGTTGTCCCACGAGGCGTACAACACGCGGTACGTGAAGGGCCGGACGTGAGGGGCGGCTTCGCCTAGATTCCCGTTGCGCGTTTGAGTTCTTTCCAGAAGCCGGGGAACGAGACGCGGGCGCATCCGGCGTCGGTGACGGTCGTCTCGCCTTCGGCGACGAGGCCCGCCACGCCCATGGCCATGGCGATGCGATGGTCGCCGAAGCTGTCCACGGTTGCGCCGTGGAGCGGGCGTCCGCCTTCGATGAGGAGGCCGTCCGGGCGTTCTTCGACGTGCGCGCCGAGGGCGCGGAGGTTCGCGGCGAGCGCGGCGAGGCGGTCGGTCTCCTTGACGCGGAGTTCGGCGGCGTCGCGGATCTCGGTGCGGCCCGAGGCGCAGGCGGCGGCCACTGCGAGGACCGGGATCTCGTCGATGAGGTTGGGGATGAGCGGGTTGCCGACGGTGACGCCGTGGAGCGGGGCGGGCCGCACGACGAGGTCGGCCATCGGCTCGCCGCCGTGCTCGCGTTCGTGGTGGACCTCCACGTGTGCGCCCATGGCGCGGAGGACGTTGAGGAAGGCGGTGCGCGAGGGGTTGAGCCCGACGCCCGGCAGCCGCACCTCGCCCAGGGGCACGATGCTCGCCGCCACGAGGAAGAACGCCGCCGCCGAGAAGTCGCGCGGCACGGCCCACGTGCGAGGGGCGATGCGGCGGCCGCCCGTGACGGAGATGTGCCGGAGACCGCCCGTCTCGAACGTGTCGAGGCCGAGCATGCGCTCGGTGTGGTCGCGCGAGGGGATGCTTTCGACGACCGTCGTCGTGCCTTCGGCGAAGAGTCCGGCCAGGAGCACGCACGACTTCACCTGCGCCGAGGCCACCGGCAGCCGGTAGGTGATGCCGTGGAGCCGCCGTCCGCCTTCGAGGCGGATCGGCGCGTGTCCTTCGGTGAGCGTGACGCCGGCGCCCATCGCTTCGAGCGGCTCGGCGATGCGGACCATCGGGCGGCGCCGGAGGGAGGCGTCGCCGGTGAGGACGCTATCGAACGGCTGCCCGGCGAGCACGCCCGCGAGCAGGCGCATCGTCGTGCCCGAGTTGCCGCAGTCGAGCGGCGCGCGGGGCGGCGTCAGCCCTTCGAGGCCGCGCCCTTCCACGTACAGGATGCCCTCGCGCTCCTCCATCTCCACGCCGAGGGCGCGGAGGCACGCCAGCGTCGACCGGGGGTCTTCCGAGGTCGGATAGTTGACGATCTGCGACGACCCCTCGGCCAGCGCCGCGAGAATCGCCGCGCGGTGGGCCACCGACTTGTCCGGCGGGAGTTCGATGTGGCCGAGGAGGGTGGGGGCGGGCCGAAGGGTTCGTTTCATGAGGCGGGGAGGCGTTCCATGCGCGGCGCTCGGGGCCGACCGCTACCACACCGGCGTTTCTCCGGAACGCGGCATCGGAAAGGCATCGAGGACGCGGCGGAGCAGGTCCTGTTTTTCATCCCAGTGAAGGAAGGCATAGCGGAAGCCGTTGAGGGCGATCTCCCGCAGTTGTTCCGCTTTGATCCCGCAATGCGTATGCACGCGCCAGAGTTCCTCCGTCACCGAAGTGCGGCTGAAGAGGCGGTTGTCCGTGTTCACCGTCACGGGCACGCCTTTCGCCACGAAAAGCCGGATCGGATGCGTCTCGTAGCTCTCGACGACGTGGGTCTGCACGTTGCTCGTCGGGCAGATCTCGAGCGGCACCTGATGGTCGATCACGTATTGCATCAACTCGGGATCGCGGTGGAGCGTGATCCCGTGACCGATGCGGTGCGCGCCGCAATAGAAGAGCGCCTGATGGATCGATTCCGGCCCCCACGACTCCCCGGCATGGACCGTCAGGTTGAGCAGATGGTTGCGCGCATAATAGAAGGCGTGGAGGTGATGTTTGGGCGGGTTGCCGGCCTCCCCGCCCGCCAGGTCGAAGGCGACGACGCCTTTTTTTCGGGCACGGACGGCAAGTTCGGCCTGCCGCAGCGATTCGCTTTCGTACCGGTCGCGGAGGCCGCACACGATGATGTTCGTGCGGAGGTCGAAGTCGCGCTCGGCGGCTTGCAGTCCGTCATGGACGGCGTCGTTGACCTCCTGGAGCGAGAGGCCCTCCTCGGTGTGGAGGATCGGCCCGTAGCGCACTTCCAGATAGCGGACGTTCTCGCGGGCGTTGTCCTCGGCCAGCTCGTAGGCGATGCGCCGGAGCGCCTCTTTCGTCTGCATGAGCGGGATCGTGTACTTGAACCATTCGAGGTACGCTTCGAGCGTTTCCGAGTGGTCGATCTCGCGGAGGATGGCCTCGAGACCCTCTTCGGAGTCTGCCGGAAGCAGGCTCATCTTGCCCTGCCGGCGGGCGAGGTCGAGGACGGTGGAGAGGCGGAGCGAGCCGTCGAGGTGGCAGTGGAGCTCGGCTTTCGGCCAGGCGGCGATGGCCTCGCGGGAAAGCGGCGTCGGTGAGAGGGGTGCAGTCATGTGCTTTTTCGGGGATAAGGTAAACGCGCGCGCCGCAAGGCGCAAGGGAAATCTAGGAGAACGTGGGAGCGAACCCGGCGGCGTCTCGTGCATAAGAGGTCCCTGCGGCGCCTTGCGAAAACAATAGGGCGAAATTCGCTATATTTTCCCGCGCTCGAGGTGTCGCGGTGTCGTTATCTTGGGCGCGTCGTGGCCGCTTCGTGCCGCCATCCGTCGCCGCATGGCGGCGGATGTAAAGATCCCATTTGACTGAGAGGTGAACGCTATGGGTAGCATCGGAATGCCGGAACTGATTCTCATCTTTCTGGCGATCCTGTTGATCTTCGGGGCGAAGCGCATTCCGGAGATCGCGCGTGGATTGGGTAAGGGCATCAAAGAGTTCAAGTCCGCCACCCGCGAGATTCAGAGCGAGTTGAACGTGCACGTGGACGACCGCCCGCAGATCCAGCAGCCGCGTCCGCCGGCCCAGACTCCGGCGCCGCGCGCGCCTGTCGAGACGACGACCACGCGCCCGGAGCCGCCGCAGCAGAACGCCGGCTCCACCGGCGCCGCGAACGTTTCCTGAGGCCTCAAGCGTCCGGGCGAGCACGTGATGAACCACAGCACCTTTGCCGACGCCCGAGGGGCGCTGGCGCGAGGCGAGACCAGCTGCGAGAGCCTGGTCTCGTCTTTTTTGGAGGTCATCGAAGCCGACAACGAGCGGCTCAACATTTTCCTCTCGGTCGATGCCGGGGGGGCGCTTCGCCGCGCCCGCGCCCTCGATGCGCGGCTCGCGCGGGGGGAGCGCCTGCCGCTTGCCGGGATGGTCGTGGCCGTCAAGGACGTCCTCTGCATCAAGGACCGGCGGGTGACGTGCGGTTCGCGCATGCTCGAAAACTTCACCTCGCTCTACGACGCCACGGTCATCGAGCGGCTGCGCGCGGCGGGGGCCGTCTTCATCGGCAAGACGAACTGCGACGAGTTCGCCATGGGCTCGTCGAACGAGAACTCGTATTTCGGACCCGTCCGCAACCCCCTCGATCCCGACTACGTGCCGGGCGGTTCGTCGGGCGGCTCGGCGGCGGCGGTGGCGGCGGGGATGTGCCACGTGGCGCTCGGCACGGACACCGGCGGCTCCATCCGGCAGCCGGCGGCCTTCTGCGGCGTGATGGGCCTGAAGCCGACGTACGGGCGCGTCAGCCGCCACGGGCTCGTCGCCTATGCCTCCTCGTTCGACGTCATCGGGCCGCTTGCCCGCTCGGCGGAGGACCTCGCCGCCGTGCTCGGCGTCATCGCCGGGCGCGACCCGTGGGATGCGACGAGCGCGCCGGTGGAGGTTCCGGACTACGGCGCGGCGCTTACCGGGTCGGTGCGCGGGCTGCGTGTGGGGCTTCCGGCGGAATATTTCGGCGAAGGGCTCGACGAGGGCATCCGCGCCCGCCTCGAAGCGCAGGTGGAGCGGCTGCGCGCGGGCGGCGCGACGATCCACGACGTCTCGCTCCCGCACACGAAGTACGGCATCGCCGCGTATTACGTGCTGACCACGGCGGAGGCCTCGAGCAATCTGGCCCGGTACGACGGCGTCCGCTTCGGCTATCGCGCCGACGAAGAGGCCGTGCGCCGCGAGCTTCGAGAGGAGACGCAAACGCTCGAAGCCCTGCTCCGCGCCGCCGAGGCCGCAGGCGACGACGCGCGGGCCGCCGAGGTCCGCGCCCGCCTCGCCTCCCGGGATACGGTCCTGACGCGCCTCTATGCGCAGACCCGCACCGAAGGCTTCGGCGACGAGGTCAAGCGGCGCATCATGCTCGGCACGTACGCGCTCTCCTCCGGCTATTACGACGCGTATTACGGCAAGGCGCAGCGCGTGCGCACGCTCATCCGCCGCGACTTCGACCGGGCCTTCGAGACCGTGGACGTGATCCTGACGCCAGCCACGCCGACGCCGCCGTTCCGCCTCGGCAGCAAGATCGACGATCCGCTCGCAATGTACCTCAACGACATCTATACCGTCACGGCCAACCTCGCGGGCCTACCGGGGCTCGTCGTCCCCGTGGGGGCGCATCCGGGCGGCTTCCCCGTGGGGCTTCAGCTCCTCGGGCGTCCGTTCGACGAAGCGCGGCTCCTCGGCCTCGGCGATGCGGTCGCCCGCGCGGCGCATGAATAGTTGACAAGTTTCTTTTCCGGCCCGAAGCTTTTATGCCGGTATCCGCTAAATTCGGATTTTCCATCGAAAACCTGAACCCACGTCAAGATGAGCATCCTCGTTGACAAGAACACGCGCCTGGTGGTCCAGGGCTTTACGGGGAAGGAAGGCAGCTTCCACTCCGAGCAGATGATCGATTACGGCACGCCGCTCGTGGCGGGCGTCACGCCGGGCAAAGGCGGGCAGACGCACCTCGGACGTCCGGTGTACAACACCGTGGCCGAAGCCGTCGCGCGGGAAGGGGCGAACACGTCCATCATCTTCGTTCCGCCGCCCTTCGCCGCCGACGCCATCCTCGAAGCCGCCGACGCGGGCATCGAGGTGATCGTGTGCATCACCGAGGGCATCCCCGCCCGGGACATGGTGCCGGTCTATCATTACGTGCGGAAGAAGGGCGCGCATCTGATCGGGCCGAACTGCCCGGGCGTGCTCACGCCGGGAGAGGCGAAGGTGGGCATCATGCCCGCGATGATCTTCACGAAGGGCTCCATCGGCGTCGTCTCCCGTTCGGGCACGCTCACGTACGAGGCCGTCGATCAACTCACGCGCAACGGCTTCGGGCAGAGCACGGCCGTCGGCATCGGCGGCGACCCGGTCATCGGCACCCGCTTCGTCGACGCGCTCGAAATGTTCGAGGCGGACGAGGAGACCGAGGCCGTCGTGATGATCGGCGAGATCGGAGGGACGGCCGAGGAAGAGGCCGCCGCGTACATCAAGGCGCACATGACGAAGCCGGTCTTTGCCTTCATCGCCGGGCGCACGGCGCCTCCGGGCCGCCGGATGGGCCATGCCGGCGCGATCATCTCGGGCGGCAAAGGAACCGCCGAGGACAAGTTCGCCGCGCTCGAAGCCGCCGGCGCGATCATCGTGATGAACCCGGCGCTCATCGGCGCGACGGTGAAGGACCACTTCGCGACGGTGTAGTCCGGGCTCGCCCCCCGGCTCGCGTTAAGGGCTCGTCCTTCGGAGACCTGAATGACGAAGCGCGCATGTGCGGGTGGGGTTGGGGTGATGGACTTTGACGCGAACGCAGCGAGCCCATGAAGATCAAAGAGGTCAAGTTCGTTCGGGGCGCGGGCGGGTGGTCGAGTTTGCCCGGGGAAGGATTGCCGGAGGTGGCGTTCATCGGGCGGTCGAACGTCGGGAAGAGTTCGTTGCTCAACATGCTCGTGGGGCGTCGCAGCATCGCGCGCATCAGCGGCACGCCGGGCAAGACGCAGGAGTTCAACTTCTACCTCGTCAACGAACGGTTCTACCTCGTCGATCTGCCGGGCTTCGGATATGCGAAGGTCTCGCGCACGCAGCGGGAGCGGTGGCAGCGTTTCATCGGGCGGTACCTCCTCGAGCGCGAAGAGCTTCGCCTCATCTTTCACCTGATCGACAGCCGCCATCCCCCCACCACTCTCGACAAAGAGGTGATGGTGCTCACCCGCGAGAGCGAAGCGCCGTACGTGATCCTGCTGACCAAGACGGACAAGCTTTCGGCGAACCGGCGGAGCCGGCACGTCGCCGCGGTGAAACGGGCGCTCGCCGAAGCCGGGCGCGAAGCCCCCGTCGTGCTGACTTCCGCCAAGGACAAACGCGGGCGCGAAGAGGTGCTCCAGTGGATCGAGGATCTGGTCGAATAGGCGCGCAGACCGGCGCGGAGATTTTTTGTCGTTTCGTCACGGGGCTTTCTCGGTATTCTCACATTTCCGGGGGCGTGCCCGCGTCCCGCTCGTCTTAAGTTTACCCTCACGTTCCGAATCGCTAGTGAGGGAGATCTCATGTCGTACACCATTCTGATTACCGATGCCGTTGACCCCGTGTGTACGGACCTGCTCCGGGCCGAGGGGATGGAAGCCGACGTTCAGCTCAAGCGGGCGCCCGGGGAGTTGGCGGCCCTTGCGCGCGAAGCCGACGCCTGGATCATCCGGAGCGGAACGAAGATCACCGCCGAGATGATCGAGGCGGCGGAACGGCTGAAAGTCATCGGGCGCGCGGGCGTGGGTGTGGACAACATCGACCTGGCGGCCGCCACGCGGCGGGGCATCCTCGTCATCAACGCGCCCGACGGCAACACCATCTCGACGGCGGAGCACACCGTGGCGATGCTGATGGCGCTGGCCCGTCGCATTCCGCCGGCGAACGCCTCTCTTCGCGCGGGGCGGTGGGACCGGAAGGCCTTCAAGGGCTCCGAGCTATATGAGAAGACGCTCGGAGTGGTGGGCGTCGGAAAGATCGGGCGGGCGGTGGCCCGGCGCATGCAGGCTTTCGGCATGAACGTGCTCGGCTACGACCCGGTGCTCTCGCGCGAGGCGGCCGAGCGGCTGGGCATTACGCTGGTTTCGCTGGGCGAAATTTTTGAGAAGAGCGATTTCATCACGTTCCACACGCCGCTCAACGACGCCACGCGCGGGTTGGTCAACCGGGAAACGCTGGCCCGATGCAAGCCGGGCGTTTACCTGGTCAACTGTGCGCGGGGCGGCATCATCGACGAGGAGGCGCTCTGGGAAGCGCTCGCGTCCGGGCAGGTCGGCGGCGCGGCGCTCGACGTGTATTCGCAGGAGCCTCCGCCGCCGACGCTCACGCGCTTGCTGGCGCATCCGAACGTGGTCGCCACGCCGCACATTGCGGCCTCCACCGAAGAGGCGCAGCGGAAGGTGGCCCGGCAGGTGACCGAGCAGGTGATCCGCGCGCTCAAGGGCGAGCCGGTGCACTCCGCCGTCAACGCGATGGCGATCCGGATGGCGGCGCATTCCGAGGTGCAGCCCTATCTGGGATTGGCCGAAAAGCTGGGGCTGATGGCGGGACAGCTCGGCGGCGGTCATCTGGAACGGGTCGTCGTCCGGTGCCACGGCGACGTGCCGCATCGTTATGCGGAAGTGCTTAAGATTGCTGTGCTCAAGGGACTGCTCGGGTGTACGCAGAGCCGGCCGGTAAATCTGATCAACGCGCCGGTGTTGGCCGAAGAAGTGGGCCTGGCGGTGGAAGCGCAGCTCTACACGGCGAAAGGCGGCTTCAGCAACCTGATCGAGGTGGCGCTGGAGACGGACCGGGAGCGGCGCGTGGTGGCCGGCGCGATCTTCGGAGCCGACGATCCCCGCCTGGTGCGCATCGACGAGTATCGGCTGGAGGTGCGCGCCGAGGGATGGCTCCTTTTTTACCGCAACGTGGATCGTCCCGGCATGCTCGCCGCAGTGGGCGGCATCCTGGCCGACGCCGGTCTGAACATCGGGGCGCTGGCGCTCGGACGCACGGGCAAAGGGTCGATGGCCCTGACGGCCATCAGCGTCGACGAGCCGGCGCCGGAGCCGGTGCTCAAAAAAATATCAGCCCTGGAAGGCATTGACAGCGTGCGTCTGATCCTGGTGTAAAAGGGCATTTTACGGGGACGGCAAAACGCCGTCCCCTATTCTTCAGGGGCGAAACATTCCCTTGACAAAGGTCCGGGGTCCCAATATATTGACGCACCAAAGAGGAGAATCCCCCAAACAACACTGGTAAAGAGATCGCGTTTGAACCTTCGCTACAGCTTCTCACACCCCGCCCACTCTCATCGCAAGATGCCTTTGCCACAACGCGCGGCGTTGCTCCACGGTGTTTTTCTGTCCGGGAGGTCTGCGCATGGTATCGAAGCGGTAGCGTCCTAACCGATCGACCATCTGCAGCTGTTTCGTTGGGAGCTTCAGTGGATCGTTCGAACGAGATCCTTTCCCTTCAAGGAAGTTACGTTGTCTGTAACCCTTAACAGCCTACTGAGCGATAAAGGAGCTGTCTGTTCGTAGCAACGAATCGTTCAAAGCCACACATCCATAGCACTAGAGGAGGTAGCATATGTTACGTAAATGGGGCACGCTTGTGCTGTTGGTGCTCGTTACGCCGATGCTAGTTCTGGCGCAGAGCACGGGTAAGCTGACCGGTCACGTGACCGACGGCGAAACCGGTGAACCTCTGCCCGGCGCCAGCATCGTGCTGGTCGGTACCCAGCTGGGTACCATTACCGACGTTGACGGCAATTACCTGCTGCTCGGCGTTCCGGTGGGCACCTACGATGTACAAGCCTCGTTCGTCGGTTATCAGACCGAAGTTCGAACGGGAGTCGAGATTAACGCAGGGTATACCCGCGAAATCAACTTCACGCTCTCTCCGGGTATCCAACTCGAAGAGATCGTCGTTGAGTACGAGCGGCCGCTGATCCAGAAGGACGCCCTCGGCGCGCCACGTGTGGTGACCGGCGAGGACATCCAGAACCTGCCCGTTCGCGGCGTGGCCAGCGTCGCCTCGTTGCAGGCCGGTGTGGTCAACAACGAAGGCTCTTCGACGCTGAACATCCGCGGCGGTCGCGGCGAAGAGGTCGTCTACTACGTCGACGGCGTCAAGGTCGTCGGCAGCCTGGGCGTCTCGCAGCAGGCCATCGCCGAGCAGGAGATGCTCATCGGCGGTCTGCCGGCGAAGTTCGGAGACGCCATGGGCGGCGTCATCTCCGTCTCCACGAAGAGCGGCCGCAACCGGTTCTTCGGCTCCCTCGAAGGAGTCAGCTCGCAGTTCTTCGACGATTACGAGTACAACCTCGGCTCGATCTCGGTAGGCGGCCCGGTGGCCGGCGACAAGGTCGGGTTCTTCCTTTCGGCGGAATATCAGTCGCAGTACGATCGGAACCCGCGCGCCATCCCGACGCCGCAGCTTCCCGACGACAAACTGCAGGCCATCCAGAACACGCCCGAAGGCATTCAGATTCAGGATGCCGCCGGCAACGTCCGGTCCGTGCCCTTCTCGGCGCTCGACCTCGACCCGGCCACGGGTGAGGCGCGCGTGAGCCTCGCGGATCTGAGTTCGCAGCTGGGCCTGGGTGACGGCGAGACGGTGCTGAACTTCGACCCGGTCTCGCGCACCACCTTCCTCTCGGAGAATGACTTTTCCTTCGAGAACGCCCGCCGGAATACGGAACTGGCGAGCCTCAACCTCAGCGGCAACCTGAACTTCAACCTGAGCAAGTCCGTGCGTGTTCGGGTGGGCGGTCAGTTTGCCGACCGGGATTTTGAAAACTACAGCACCGCCCGTTCGATCTTTACTCCGAACAACAGCGGGAAGTCGAACCAGCAGACGGGGCGCATCTTCCTGACCTGGACGCATCACCTGTCGGCCGCGACGTTTTATCAGTTGCAGGTGGACTACACCGACTTCAAGTTCTGGACTTTCCAGAACGGCTTCTCGAAGAATGTCCAGGACGTCCTTTTCTACGGCGACATCGACCATCCGAACAATGCCGTGGCGGCGAGCTACCGGAAATTGGATCGTATGGAAGACACCGATGGCGACGGTGCGGATGATACGGCGGTCTTTGTGCAGCAGTTCGAAGACGGCACCTTCCCCGGCATCTCCGCTGTGGCCTCGCAATACGCGCAGCCCGGCGCCGTCGGCGGTGGTTTCAACAAGGGGCGCCGTCAGCAGTTGCGTTTCTCGGCCAACGTGACCACGCAGCTCGGCATTCACCAGCTTGAGTTCGGCGGTGAGTATGAGCAGCGGACCAATCGCTTCTACTCGGTGCCCGTCTTCAACTTCTCGGGCGCCCAGTCGCTGGCTCGCTTCTTCGATGATGGAAACATCGAAGGCGATGCGGACAAAGCCGTCAAAAAGTGGGAGGACTTCCAGTTCTCCGTGCTCGACAACGTCGGCGGCGTCTCGTACTACGGGTACAACTACCTCGGTACGCAAGAAGTCGATACCGAGAACCTCCGCGCGTTCACCACGGGCGACAAAGAGGCCGTCGGTTCGTCCGACTTCAACATCGCGCCGTACGAGCCGATCTACTACGCGGGCTATATCTCGGACAAGATCGAGTTCCGGGACGTCGTCCTTCAGGTGGGCGCTCGCATCGACGTGTTCGACAACAACCAGCGCGTGCTGCGCGACCCCTACGCGCTGGTGCCGATCCTTCGCGTGGCCGACGTGGGCGGCGCGCCGTCCAACATCGGCAGCGACTTTGCCGTGTACTGCCTCAACGGGGACTGCTCCTCGACGGATCGGGTAGTCGGCTATCGCGATCTGCAGGGCAATTTCTACAACACCAACGGCCAGATCGTCGGTCCGACCGAAGTGGTGACGCGTGGGGATCCGCAGGTCCGGGACGGCTTTAACCGCAGTGAACTGGCGGAAGAAGCCTTCAAGGATTACGATCCGCAGGTGAACTTCCAGCCGCGCATCGGCATCACCTTCCCGGTGACGGACCGCGCGCTGTTCTTCGCCCACTACGACGTGCTGTCGCAGCGCCCGACGACGAACCAGATCGCGACGCTGGATAACTTCCAGAGCCGCCTGTCGTCAGCCGGCACCATCGGCAACCCGAGCCTGAAGCCGCAGAAGACGATCGAGTACGAACTGGGCTTCCGTCAGCGCCTCGGCGCTCGCGCGGCCATCCAGGTCTCCGGTTTCTTCCGCCAGATCCAGAATCTGATTCAGCTGCGCGCGCTCAAGAACGTTTTCCCGAACAACTACAACACGCGTCAAAACGTGGACTTCGGGACGGTCAAAGGGGCCGAGTTTGAATTCGACCTGCGGCGTACGGGCGGTGTGGCCCTCAACGTCGCCTACACGTTCTCGGTTGCGCGCGGCACGGGCTCGAACTCGTCCACCACGAGCAACATCTTCTGGCTCCGTGAAGCCAACCCGATCGTGCCGAACTTCCTCAACCCTTTGGACTTCGACCGGCGCCACACGGCCAACATCACGCTTGATTACCGGCTGGGTGAAGGCGAAGGGCCGACCATCTTCGGCGGCAAGCTGCTGGAGAACTTCGGGGTCAACATCATCGGCACGCTCAAGAGCGGCCAGCCGTACTCGCGGCTGTTGGCGCCCTTCCCGCGTCACGCCCCGGTCCGTCTGACGGGTCTCAAGGGTGGGATCAACAGCGAGAACATGCCGACGACGACGCTGATCAACCTCCGGGTAGACCGCCTCTTCAAACTCACACCGCGCACCTCGCTGACGGTTTATCTCTGGATCCAGAACCTGCTCGATCAGGACAACGTGATCGGCGTATGGCCGGCCACGGGCGAGCCTGACAACGACGGGTATCTGGACACGGAGGATGGATTGACGTCCTTCCCGCCGGGTTCCGCCGAACGGATGTATTACCAGTTCCGTGTGCGGACGCCGTTCAACTACGGCATTCCGCGTCAGACTCGCCTGGGTCTGCGGCTGAATTTCTAACTTTTCTGTGAGCTTGCATCCGACCGGCCCGGGGACGACTCCGGGCCGGGGCGGAGCGAGTTGACGTTGACGCCACAACTAGGATTATTGGAGGTAGCGCGAATGCGAACCTATAGATGGTTGCTCCTGGTGGTAGTGCTCGGGCTTGTCTGGAGCACCCCCGCAGCCGCTCAGACCACGGGTAGCTGTGAACTTGGGAGTGCGACCAAAGACCTCGACGTGAATAACGTCCGGGCGCGACTCTTTAACAATGGCGGTCTCTTCTGGAAAGGCGCCGGGAACGTGTATAACGTGCCCAAGGTGCCGGAAGGCCAGCCGATCACTCCGAACGCCATTTTTGCTTCCGGCATCTGGATCGGCGGCCTGGTCAACGGCCAGTTGCGCGCCGCCGCCGCCGACTATGCGCGGTGGGAATTCTGGCCCGGCCCTCTCACGGCAGACGGCGAGCTTCCCGGCGACGGGGACTGCTCGAAGTATGACCGTATCTGGAAGGTGAGCCGCGCCGAGATCGACGCGCTTGCCGAAGGCGCCGCGCCCTCGGCCGACATCGTCGAATGGCCCGCCGACCTGGGCGCGCCGTTCATCGACGCCAACGGCGACGGCGTCTACAACCTCGCCGACGGGGACCTCCCCGACATCGAGGGCGATCAGATGGCCTGGTGGGTCATGAACGACGTCGGGAGCACCCACGCCACCACGGGTACGTCCGCCATGGGGCTGGAGGTGCAGGTCTCGGCCTTTGCCTTTAACCTGGCCGGAGACCTGGGGAACACGACGTTCTACAAGTACAAAATGATCTACAAGGGGAAAGCGCCGATCACCGACACCTGGTTCGGCATCTGGTCCGACCCCGACCTCGGCAACGCCACCGACGACTACGTCGGCTCCGATACGACGCTCGGCCTCGGCTACGTCTACAACGCCGACAACGACGACGAAGGCTCGGACGGGTACGGAGAAGCGCCGCCGGCGCTCGGCTACGACTTCTTCCAGGGCCCGCTCGTCGACGCCCCCGGAGAAAGCCATACCGACCCCGACGGAACGGTGTTCGAGAACAAGAAACGCCTCAAAATGACGCGCTACCTGTTCTACAACAACGACACCAGCAACTTCGGCAACCCGCGCGACCTGACCTCGGACTGGTACAACTACCTCCGGGGCATCTGGCAGGACGGCTCCCGCATGTGCTTCGGGGGCAACGGGTACAACCCGAACAACTGCACGCAGACCGCCGACTTCATGTATCCCGGCGACCCGGTGACGCAGTCGTTCTGGAGCGAGTTCAACATCGACGGCGCCGGAACGGCTAACCCGCCGAGCGACCGCCGCTTCCTGATGTCGACCGGGCCCTTCACGATGAACCCCGGCGACGTGCAGGAAATCGTCTACGGCATCGTGACCGGCTTCGGCGCGGACAACCTGGATTCGGTGGCCAAGATGCGCGACGCCGATGCGCTGGCGCAGTCGGCCTTCGATGCGGACTTCAAACTGCCCGCGCCGCCGAACTCGCCGCGCGTGGAGGTGACCGAACTCGATGAGTCGGTGATCATCAAGTGGACGAACCTGCCCACGGACAATAACTACCTGGAAGCCTATACGGCGGACAACCCGCTCGGCAGCACCTATACCTTCGAGGGCTACCGCGTCTTCCAGTTCCCGACGTCCGAGTTCAAGCTCAGCGACGCCCAGCAGATCGCCATCTTCGACGTGAAGAACGGCATCGTGGAGCAAAACACACTCGAAACGCTCCCGAACGGGATCACCTTCTTTGGCGCGCCCGGTCTTAAAGACTCCGGGCTGTCCCACTCGATCAAGCTCGAAAACCTGACCAACTACACCGAATACTACTTCGGCGTGCAGGCTTTCGCGTACGACCCCGAAACGGCCGTAAACAAGATCTTCTCGAGCCCGCTGAGCCTGGTGGTGGCCGTGCCCTCGCGCATTGACGCGCGCAACGGCGGAACGGTGCTCTCGGAAGAGGCCGTCGCCGCAACGGAAGACGGCGGCGCCGGAGCCGACATCGTAGCCGAGCTCGCAGCCGGCAAAGGCGGCGGCAGCGTGACGGTCGACATCGTGGATCCGGCCTCTGTGCCCTCGGCGAACTACGAAGTTCGCTTCTACTCCGTCGATACGGGCAAAGGGGCGGCCAAGCAGGCGCCCGAATTCAAGGACATGCCGGAAGAAACGGCTTCACCTCTGGCGCAGCAGCGCGAGGTGCGCGTGGCCAAGGCCGAAGAAGAAGTGACGACCTACGACGTGTTCCGCGGGTCGGACAAGATCTTCGACGGCGGCCCCGGTCCCAACGGCGCCATCGGGCGAACGGGGCAGCCCGCTCCGCAGCGCGAGAACGTGCTCCTGCTCGACGGCCTCTCGTTCAGCATCCAGGGGCCCGAACCGAGCTTCCTCGATCTTGACGGCGACCCCGCCTTCATCGAAGTGCAGGGCCCGGGCGGATTCGATCCGTGCGGCCCGGACGCCGTCTCGACCTTCGGCTGCGCCGAAGTCGGCGGCAACTTCCTCTACCCCTCGTTCAACAGCACCGGGGAGTACATCATGTGGACCCCGAGCGTGGGTCCGGAAGAACGTATCGGACGCTTTGCGCCGAACGACTTCGAGATCCGGTGGACCGAGAAGGGTTCGTACGGCTACCATCCCTTCACCACGGGGAACGCCGTCTGGGCGCCCGTCGAGGTGTGGGACATCGGCCCGACCGGCCCCTTCGGCGAAAACGACCCGAGCGACGACGTTCAGCTGATCCTGAACATCTTCTCGGACAACGGCGGAGAGTGTGAGTTCGCCCCGGGCGAGATTCCGGAAGATCCCTTCGGCGTCGGTTTCCCCGGCACGGACCGGATCTATGCCTACTACCCGACCGGCACGTACGCCGACTGGGAGGCGCTCGTCAAGCCGCTCGTCGATGCGGACCCGAACAACTGCCCGAACGTGTTCGACCTCACCGGCGGCGCGAACGAAGATCTGATTGACTTCGGCCGCAACCGCCCGATCCAGCGCATTGTCTTCTACGTCAATCCGGGCAGCGACCTTACCGGTACGATTGCCCGCTTCCTGACGACGAAGCCGAACCTTCCGGGCGACGTGTTTGCCTTCAGCACCGAAGGGCTCAATGCGGAGACGAACAACGCGACGGCGTTGAAAAACGCCATCGACGAGATCACCGTCGTGCCCAACCCCTACAAGGGCGCCTCGGCCTATGAAGTGAGCAACCTCAACGACGTGGTGCGGATCACGAACCTGCCCGAGCGTGCGACCATCCGGGTCTTCACGCTCAGCGGGACGCTGATCAAAGTCATCGAGAAACGCGATCCCGACACGAACTTCGTGAACTGGGACCTGCAGACCGATGAAGCGCTGCCCATCGCCAGCGGGATGTATCTCATCCATATCGAGATCCCCGGTGTCGGTGAAAAGGTGCTTAAGTTTGGCGTCATCAAGAAGCGGATCCAGCTGGACCTGCTCTAAGCCGCCGGATGCACGAACGTACCATCGAATGCAATTACAGAGGTTTACGATGAAAGCAAATAGAACGAGATTTCTCGTATACGGCTTGCTGGCGGCCTTTCTGGTGGGCTTCCTGGCCCCGGAGGCGCAGGCAGGCGACAAGAAGCGGCGAGGGACGGCGGGCGCCGATCACCTGCTCGTTCCCGTGACCGCACAGACGACGGCGCTTGGAAACGCCATGACCGCCGGCGCCAACAACATGTCGGGGCTGGAGGCCATGTACTCCAACCCGGCCGGCCTGGCCCTCAACCCGGGCACGAACGCCATCTTCAGCCGCACCGAATACGTGGCCGACATTGGCGTGAACTACTTCGGGATCGCCCAGCGCTTCGGCAACAACAACCTGGCGATCACCTTCACCTCCTGGGACTTCGGCGACATTCCGCTCACGACGGAAAACAGCCCGGAGATCGGGACGGTGACGTGGACGGCCACCTTCATCACGGCGGCCATCACGTATGCTCGTCAGTTCACGGACCGTATGGCTGCGGGCGTCACGTTCAAGGTGCTCAATGAAAGCATCGACGACGTGAACGCCACGGGCCTCGTCTTCGATGCAGGCATGACCTACGCCGTCGGCGAGAGCGGCCTGCGTCTGGGGGTCAGCCTGAAGAACTTCGGCCCGCAGGTGAAATACGACGGCACCGGCCTGGTGCGTCTCGAACGCCTGGCCAATCAGCCGGCCAACGCCACGCCGAACGCGCTCTCCATCGACGGAGCCGACTTCGAGCTTCCCTCGATGCTCAACTTCGGCATCGCGTACAGCCGCGAAGTGGGCGCCGGAGCCCTGGTCAACGTCTACGGCAACTTCCGCTCGAATTCGTTCGAAGAGGATCAGTTCGCCGGCGGCCTCGAACTGGGCTTCCGCAACATCCTCTTCGTCCGCGGCGGTTACTCACTGCAGGAGTCGAATCAGGACCTGACGTTCTTCACCGGCGCCAACTTCGGCGCGGGCCTGAACCTGGACCTGGGCGGCACGAACCTGGTCGTGGACTACGCCTATCGCACGACGGACTTCTTCGATGACGTCCAGATGATTACGGCGAGCGTCACGCTCTAAACCGTTTTCAAGAGAAGGCTTAACGGGGTGGCTCCGGTTCGTACCGGGGTCACCCCGTTTTATTGTCGAGACGCCTGTCTGCTCGAAACACGGTTTTGCCTGGCCGGTTCTTATCCGCGCGCCGTCCTCAGTGTCCCTCTTTCCTATGAAAATGATGCGTCTCGTCTTCTGGTGCTGGGTAGTGGTCGGGCTGGCCGGGTGTGGCGGTTCGTCGGATGCGCCCTCCGCCTCGGAGACGAAGCCTGCTTCGGAAGCCGTGGAGCCGGCGTTCCGCAACAGGCACGCCGTTTACGTTGGAGACGATCAGTGCTTCTCCTGTCACGAAGACGAATACGAGGGATATCAGGCCCACGGGATGGCGAACTCGTGGTATCGCCTCACGCCGGAGAACGTCGTCGAGCGCTTCGGGGACGCGCCCGTCTATCATGCCGCCACGGATTTTTATTACCGATCCTTTGCCGAGGACGGGCGCTATTTTCAGGAGGAATACCGGCTGGGCACGGACGGGACGAAAACGCACCGGCTCGTTCGGGAAATCCATTACGTCGTCGGGAGCGGCACCGCCGCGCGAACCTATCTCACGGAGAAGAACGGGTATCTGTACGAACTGCCGCTGACGTGGTACACGCAGGTCGGTAAGTGGGATTTCAGCCCGGGCTATCGGGAAGACAATCCGCGTTTCGACCGGCTCGTGCCTGAGCGGTGTATGGCCTGCCACAACAGCTATCCGGAGGCCGTGCCCTTCACGGACGGGAAGTACGCCTCGGCGCCGCTGGGCATCGGTTGCGAGCGGTGCCACGGTCCGGGCAGCCTGCACGTGGACGAGCGTCTGGCCGACCCCGAGCCTGCCGGCGACATCGATCTCACCATCGTCAACCCGGTGCACCTGCCGCTCGATCGCCGCCTCGACGTGTGCCGGCAATGCCACCTCTCGGGGACGACGTACGTGCTGCGAGAAGGCCGGGGCGCGTTCGATTTCCGCCCCTCGGAAAATCTGGCGGACCACCTCTCGCTCTTTTATAAAGATGTGCCCGAGGGGAGCGAGAACATCAGCGTCATCTCGCATGCCGACCGGATGAAGAAGAGCGCATGTTTCCGGGCGACCTTCTCGCAGGGCAAGCCGATGGAGTGTGTGACGTGCCACAACCCGCACGAAGGCTTCCGCGACAAAGGGCCGGCGTATTTCAATACGACCTGTCTCGACTGCCACGCGCCCGCTGCGCTCGCGGAGCGGTTCTCCACGGCGAAGACGCGCGCCGACCACACGCCGGAGGCCAATTGCATCGCGTGCCACATGCCAAAGGTGGAAGTTCGGGAAGCGCCGCACTCGTCCTTCACCGACCACTGGATCCGCGTGGTGGAGCCGGAGCCGACGCCGACGCCGGAGCCGATCGCCTCGCACGATCCCCCCCGCCTCCTGCCGTACTTCCCGGAGGACGCCGAGGGGACGGACGGGCTCCGCTATGCGGGCATCGCCTATGTGGTCTACGGCACGCTCCACGCCGACACGCTCTCGCTGCGGGAAGGCATCTCGCGGCTCGAACGGGCGCTGGCCGACGAGCCGGAGCACGGCGAGGCGCAGTACCTCCTGGGCTTTGCCCGCATGCAACTCGGGCGCGTGGCGCAGGCCCTCCCGGCGTTGGAGGAGGCGGTGCGCCTCGGTCCCGACATCCCCGAACGGCTCAACGCGCTGGCGCAGGCATACGAGGCGGCGGGGCGCTCGCCGACCGTCATCGCGCGGCTCTACCAGCGCGCGCTCGCCATCCAGCCCGCCCTCGCCGACGTTCGGGTGAACTACGGGCGCTTTCTCGAAGCGCAGGGACGCACCGCCGAGGCCATCGACGCGTATCGGAAAGCTGCCGAAGAGCGACCCTGGCTGACGGCGGCGCACTTCAACCTCGGCTCGGCCTACGTGCGGAACGGAGACATGGAAAAGGGAGAGCAGGAGCTTTTGCGCACGCTCGAACTCGACCCCGACGATGCGGAAGCCCTCAGCAACCTCGGCCTGCTCTACCTCACGCAGGGCCGGACCGAAGAGGGAGAACGGCTTTTCGAACGGGCGGTGAAAGCCGATCCGGACAATGCCGTCGCGCTCGGCAACCTCGGCGCGTATTATCTCAGCACCGACCGGTACGATCGCGCCATCGAGCTGCTTACCCGCGCCGTGAAGATCGACCCCCGGTACGTCGACGCGCTGGCGAATCTGGCGCTTGCATATTTCCGCGTGGACGATCTGGGGCGCGCCGAAACGTATGCCCGCCGCGCCCTCGATCTCGACCCGAATCAGGCGCTTGCCCGGCAGATCGTCTCGGCGCTCTGAGGGCGAATGCGCTCACGGTCGCAGGCGCGTTCACGGGGCGTCGAGCACCCAGATGCGGGCGGTGCGCGGGGGGAGTGTGAAGGCGAGGACGCCGCGGCCCAGACGAGTGGTTTCCCCGGTGAGCGCATCGCGGACGGCGACGCCTTCGAGGCTGCGCGCGGGCGTGTGCCCGGCCGCGGGAAGCTCGGCATCCACGGCGAGCGAGAGGTCGTGCGGGACGTCGTCGAGGTTGAAGGCCACCCACACGCGCTCGTCGCCGAAGGCGCGGACATAGGCGAGCGTGCGAGCGTCGTCGTCGGCGTGGAGCACGGAGAAGCCGCCCCGCCGAAGCGCTGCGCTCGACTGCCGGAGCCGGGCGAGCGTGCGGTAATACGCAAAGAGCTCGTGGTCGAAGGCGACCGGGTCGGCGGGGCGTTCGAGACCGAGCGGATGGTGCGTCTCGTCGGAGAAGGTGAGGTCGTCCCACAGCATCGGTTTGCGCTCGTCGGGGTCGTCCGCGCCCCACATGCCGGCCTCGTCGCCATAAAAAATGTGCGGCGCGCCGAGATAGGTGAACTGATGGGCGAGGATGAGCCGTTGTGTGCGGCGCTCCTCCGCGTTCGGCTTCCGCACGCGATACGCCGGGTTGTCCCGCACGCCGACGTCGTGGTCGAAGCGCGTCTCAGGGTTCACGATCTGCGAGGCGAGACGGTCGGTGTCATGCGAGCCGAGCGTGTTCATGAGGACGAAGTCGATCTCGGGCGGGTACTCCTCGTACAGCGCCCGCAGGTCTCGGGCGAAGGTGGAGGGGCCGTACGAAACGCCCGCGTCGAGGTCCGCCCCGAGGAAGAGCCTCCGGACGGCCCGCGCCCATCGGTAATTCATCACGGCGTCGAAGGCGTCGCCTTCGAGCCACGGTCGGGCGTTGAACATCTTGTCGCCGGGCCAATCCTCCCACCACACCTCGCCCACGAGGTACGCCTCCGGGTTGATCGCGCGGACGTGCTTCCGGAAGTCTTTCCAGAAGCGGAGATGAATCATCTCGGCCACGTCGAGCCGCCACCCGTCGACGCCGTCGGAGGGATCGCCGTCGCCGTCGGGGTCCATCCATCGGCGGACGGAGGCGAAGACGTACGCGCGGATGGGCGGGATGAGGCCGTCCTCGTCCTCGCGGAGTTCGGGCAATTCGCGCACGCCGGCCCAGCCTTCATAGGCAAGTTCGCTTGTGTCCGGCGTGGCCCGGTCGTCCCACGAGGTGACGGTGAACCAGCTCGAAAAGGGCGATTCCTCCTGTTCCGCCTTCATGTCCTCGAAGGCGAAGGAGCGAAGGCCCATATGGTTGAAGACGCCGTCGAGGATGAGCTTCATGCCCCGCGCGTGCGCCTCCCGGACGAGGGCGAGGAACAGCGTGTCGGCGCTCGTCCACGTCCACGAGGCCGGATCGACGGGGTCCTCGGTGGCCCAGAGCGCCCGGTCGCCCGCCGGGTCCGGGCCGAAATTGTTGTCGATGTGATGATAGAACGCAGCGTCGTACTTGTGCAGGCTCGGCGACTCGAAGACGGGGTTGAGATACAACGCCGTCACACCGAGGGAGTCGAGGTAATCGAGCTTATCGAGGATGCCCTGAAGGTCGCCGCCGTATCGGCGAAGCTGTACGGAGACGTAAAAATCGTCGGTGAGGGCGCGTTCCCAGTCCGCCCGGTCGTACCAGTCGGCGGTCCATTCGGAAGGGCGCCAGCCCTCGGGGCGGAGGTGCGGCCACGAGCCGCGCAGGTCGTCGCGGGTGGGGTCGTTCGAAGGGTCGCCGTTGCGGAAGCGCTCGGGGAAGATCTGATACCAGACGGCGTCTTTGGCCCATTCGGGCACGTCCGCCGAAGGCGGGAGGGCGGCGGGCTCCGGGGCGGCGCGACCGCACGAGAAGGTCAGCGCACAGGCGAGGACGAGGAGGACGAGGGCGGATCGGCTCATGGGCGAAGGGGGGCGCGGCGGATGGGGGACGGCGTCAACCGGCGGGGGCGGCGGCGCGCTCGCGCTCGGCGATGTGGCGCATGATCTGCGCGGCGTGGAAACGTCCGTTCTCGATGAACCACCGGCTCGTGTTGAGCCCGCCGCAGACGGTGCCGGCGAGGTACAGCCCGGCGCGGTTCGTCTCGAACGTCTCCGCATCATGCTCCGGCGTGCGCGCCGCATCCTCCCGGAAGGCGACGCCGAGCGTTTCGAGAAAGCGGTAGTCGGGGCGGTAGCCGGTCATCGCCAGCACCCAGTCGTTCTCGATCTCAAGCGGGCCGTCGGGCGTGCGGAGCCGGATCGTACGCTCGGTGATCTCCTCGACGGTCGTGCGGAAGAACGCCCGGATCGCGCCCTCCTTGATGCGGTTTTCGAGGTCGGGTTTGATCCAGTACTTGACGCTGTCGCTGACGGCGGGGCCGCGCACGATGAGCGTCACCTTTGCGCCGTGGCGGTAGGTTTCGAGCGCCGCCTTCGCCGCCGAGTTCTTCGCGCCGATGACGGCGAGCTCCTGCCCCGTATAGGCGAAAGGCTCCTTGTAATAATGGCTCACCTTCGGCAGGTCCTCGCCCGGCACGTTCATGCGGTTCGGCACGTCGAAGAAGCCCGTGGCGACCACCACGTACCGGCAGGCATGCGCGCCCCTGTCGGTGTGGACCGTGAAGCGCCCGCCTGCGCCGGAGACGCGAAGCACGCGCTCGTACAGGCGCACGTCGAGCCGCTCGGTCTCGGCCACGCGACGGTAATAGTCGATGGTCTCCTCACGGCGGGGTTTGTAGTGATGGGTGGGGAACGGGTGGCCGCCGATCTCGAGAAGGTCCGGCGTCGAGAAAAGCTCCATGTTCGTCGGATAGCCGAGGAACGAATTGATGAGCGCCCCCTTCTCGATGATGCGCGCCGAGAGCCCGTTTCGTTTTGCTTCGATCCCGCAGGCCAGCCCGACCGGCCCCGCCCCAATGATGATGACGTCGGTCATGAAAGGTTGTGCTCGTGAATGATGCGGCGCTCGCTTCGAACCGGCGGGAGGGCCCGGTGGTTTCGCAAATTTCAAATGAGCCGCGCGCGCATGGAAAATGCCCGAAAAAAAGAAGCGCCGCTTAGGCTTTGGGCTTTGTTGCCGATACCTTTCCCGCATACGCTTTGCCGAAAAGGGGCATCGGTGTGCTCCGGGGCGAGCGGGGGGTCCGGCACAGTTCTGAAGGATCGGGTCGGACCGGCGAGGCCAACCATGAGGAACCAGCATTGAAGACGGAGGGATGTTTCATGATGCGCACCGACAAGCCTTTGCGGCCCGTTCGGCGAACGACGGAGAGCTACCTTCCCGAAATGCACGTGCTTTTGAAAGAACTCGAGGCGCGCGATCCCCACACCGCCCGTCTCACCCTCGCGCTGCCGCCCGATCTGCATCGCCGGTTCAAGGCCAAGGCCGCCCTGAACGGCAAGACGATGAGTCAGTTGCTTCGCGGCTTCATCCGCGCGTACGTCTGCGACTGAAGGGCCGTCGCGCGGCGGGGTCGGGGCCGATCCTTTTGACGCGCGCATCTTCTTTTCATTGAACCGAGGCGATTCGTTCAGTACTTTTACGCCGACTCGAATTTCACAAGTCAGGCCCCTTATGCCCCGCCGCACCAAGATCGTTTGTACCCTTGGCCCCGCCTCCTCCGACAAAGCCACCATCCGCGCGCTCATCGACGCGGGGATGGACGTGGCTCGTCTGAACTTTTCCCACGGCGCTCACGCCGACCACCGGAGGGTCATCGAATTCATCCGGGAGGCCGCGGCGGAAGCGGGAAAGGTCGTGCCCGTCCTTCAGGATCTTCAAGGGCCGAAGATTCGCATCGGAAACGTGAAGGGGGGCATGGTGCTCATCCGTGAAGGGCAGCAACTCATCCTCACCACACAGCCGCTCGCCGAGAGCACCGCCGAGCGCGTCTACGTCAATTATCCCACGCTGGCGCAGGACGTGGAGGTAGGTCGGCACATCCTGCTCGATGACGGTCAGTTGGAGCTGGAAGTGGTCGAGGTGCGCGAGACCGAGGTGGTTACGAAGGTGATCGTCGGGGGGCCGTTGCGCTCGCGGAAAGGGGTCAACCTGCCGCACATCCGGAGTTCGACGCCTTCGCTGACGGAGAAGGATCTCGAAGACCTGGAGTTTGGTCTGGCCATGGGCGTCGATCTGGTGGCCCTTTCGTTTGTGCGCGACGAGACCGACGTTCGGGATCTCATCCGGCGCGTGCGCGAGTCCGGGCGGCGGGTGGGCGTCATCGCCAAGATCGAGAAGCCGGAAGCCGTCGCGCGGATCGATCAGATCCTGGCGACGGCGGACGGGATCATGGTGGCGCGCGGCGACCTCGGCATCGAGATGCGGCTCTCGAAGGTGCCCGGCGCGCAAAAGCGGATCATCAAGAAGTGCCTGGCGGCGGCCAAACCCGCCATCACGGCCACGCAGATGCTCGAAAGCATGATCGAGAACCCGCGTCCGACGCGCGCCGAGGTCAGCGACGTCGCCAACGCCGTGCTCGACGGCAGCGACGCCGTCATGCTCTCGGGCGAGACGGCCGTGGGCAAGCATCCCGTGCGCGTCGTCGAAGTGATGGATCAGATCATCCGCGAGGCCGAGCGGCACTACGGGCAGATCATCGACTATCAGCCGGACAAGCATGCCGCTTTCGACATCACCGAGGCGACGAGTTATACCGCCTATCAACTTGCCGGGCAGGTCGGCGCCGTGGCCATCGCCTGCCTGACCGCTTCCGGCGCCACGGCCCGCGCCATCGCGCGCCATCGCCCCCGCGTGCCCGTTTTTGCCTTCACCGACGACGAACGCATCGTGGGGCAGTTAGCGCTCACCTGGGGAACAAAAGCCTTCGCGATCCCTTTCCAGCGTGATACGGATGAAGGCGTATCCCGTGTGCACGAGGTGCTCGTCGAACACGGTTATGTGCGGTCGGGCGATCTGGTGGTCATCACCGCCGGGATGCCGTTGCCGGCCAAGGGACGGACGAACATGGTGCACGTCAGTCGCGTTTGAGGACGCCGGTCGCAAGGCGGGACACGGTCAGAGACGTGCTGCAGGCCGGACGGCGCGGGCAAAGATCATCTCTCGAAGAATTGTGCATGAGGCACTGATACGGATTCACAAGGTTGCATTGAGTGGCGCTCCGGCACGCACCGGATCCGCCGCACGTCCGTTCTGCTCGACATTCCACAGCATAATCTTCCATGATGGGTCGCCGCCTCTGTTTCCTGGCTTTGATGTTGACACTGTCCGGTTGTGGCGGCAACTCGTTTGTCGGCCGCCGCTTCGACAACTTCACCGCCTATTACAACACTTTCTATAATGCGCGGAAGGCCTTCGACCGGGGCGTGAAGGCCCTCCGGCGCGACGAAGAAGCGGTCAACCGGGAGCTCTATCTCCCCATCTTCTCCGACCCGGACCGCGCCTCGAAATCGAAGGATTTTGAGGATGCGATCAAGAAAAGCGCCGACGTGTTGCGCAAGCACCCCGGTTCGAAGTGGGTCGATGATGCGCTGCTGCTGATCGGCAAATCCTATTTTTACCAGCAGAACTACGTCGGAGCCGAGCAGAAATTTCAGGAGGTGATCGATCAGGAGTCGGAGTTGGAGGACGAGGCGCGTTTCTGGCTGGCGCGCACGCTGATTGCGAGCGAGGCCTACGATGAGGCGGCGGCGCATCTGCAGGTGAGTCTGGCGCGGGAGGGGCTGGACAAGAAGTGGGCCTCGATGCTGCATCTCGCACTGGGGGAACTCTACGTCAAACGGGCCGAGTGGGAGGCCGCCGCCTCGGAGCTGGAGCAGGGTCTGGAGCATACGCCCGATAAGATCGTGGCTGCCCGCGCGCAGTTCTTGCTCGGTCAGGTTTATGAGACGATGGGGCGGTATGAGGATGCCGTGGCGGCCTACAAACGCGTGAAAAAGTACAACCCGCTGTACGAGCTTTCCTATGCCGCGCAATACAGCGCCGTCCGCGTCGAGGGGCTGCACGGCGACGGCGAAGAGGCGCTGAAGATGCTCCGGAAGATGGAGCGGGACGACAAGAACTACGGCTATCGCGCCGAAATGGCGTATTTGCGCGGGCGGATCTATCAGGCGATGGGGCTCGGAGAGGAAGCGCGCGAAAGTTATCTCGACCTGCTCTATAACGACGATCCGACCTTGAATGCGGCCAACGTGAAAGGACGCATCCATTATGCCCTCGGCGAACTCTATCGTGATTATTTCAGCGATTATGTGCGCGCCGCTGCCTATTTCGATACCGCCTCGGTCTCGATCCGTCCGGGCGGCGTGGGCGGGCGACGCAGCGTGAGCCGAACCACCAAACTCGACCCGAGCGAGTTTGCGCCGGAGGCCATTCTGGACGGGGAGGAGGTGAAAGAACAGTTTGCCAGCTATGCGCGGGTCTACCGGGAGATCGCCCGCATGGACTCCCTGCTGGAGCTGGGCAACCTCGACCCGGAGGCGTTCGATGCGCGCATCCTCGAACTGCGGAAGCAACGCGCCCGGGAACTGGAGGAACGTCGCCGCCTGCGCGAAGCACGGCAGATCGAACAGCGCTTCCAGCAGGGCGCAGGCAATCAGCAAAACTTCAACCCGCAGGCGCAGGGATTGCCCGAAGGAAAGATCGTTCCCGGCATCAACGCGCCACGCTCCCGGGGCGACGCCGGCTTCCTCTATCACCGGGACCCGATCCGGCTCCAGGAAGCGCGGGCGAACTTCATCGACAAATGGGGCGACCGCCCGCATGTGCCCAACTGGCGGCGGATCGACGCGATCAGGGGGAGGAGTGAAGTGGCCGAGGAGGACGAGGCAGCGACCGAACAGACCCCGGGCGCCGAGGGGAAGGCGACGGAATTGCCGACCATCGACCTCACCGGCATTCCCCGGGATTCGCTCTCACAGGCCCGGATGCGCGCACAGCGTGCCATGGCCCGGTACGAACTCGCCAACGTGCTCTTCCTCGCCATCGGTCGCCCGGATTCGGCGGCAGTGTGGTATCGGAAGGTCATCGAAGAGGATGCCGATGAACCCGTGGCACAGCGCGCTTATTATGCGCTGGCCGAAGTGCAACGCGCCCTCGGCGATACCGAATCGGCCCGCCGACTCTATCAGCAAGTGTTCGAAGCGTATCCGAATTCCGACTTCGCGGAGCGCGTGCGGGAACACCTCGGCCTCGAAAAAAGTGTGGCGAGCCTCGGTCCGGATTCCCTCGGACAGGCCGAGCACGCATATGAGGAGGCCTATGAAGCCTGGAAAGAAGGCCGATATGACGGCGCGCTCAACGACATGGTGCGCATCGCCGGGCAATATCATACCACCGACGTCACCCCCCGCGCGCTGCTGGCCGCCGGAGCCATTTATACGGAATGGGCCGTTCGCGACAGCCTCGACCTCTTCGCCCCCCTCCCGCTCGACGTGCCGGATTCCCTCTTGATCCGGAGCGGGCTGTGGAAGCTGCCCGAGGCGCCTTCGGACAGCGTCGCCGTCGCCGCCGACTCGCTTCACGGAGAAGCTTCGGAGGCGGCGCTTTCCGACGGAAGATCCGAGCGCTTGTCTGCGCCGACGGACAGCACATACGCGGCGCCGACGGACAGCACATACGCGGCGGCGACGGACCGCACATACGCGGCGGCGACGGACAGCACGTACGCGGCGGCAACGGACCGCGCACCGCCTGCCCGGGAGGAGCCACCGCCCCCCGCCACGCCCGAACCGGTGCGGCTGACGACCCTGTACGGCACTTTGATTGCCGATTATACCCGCACGCCGTATGCCGCGCAGGCCCGGCAGTTTCTGGCGGTCCTCGAAGAACTTCGCGCCGCCGCCGATACGCTGGCTGCCACGGACAGCATGGTCGTTGCCGGGGGGCTGATGGCCTCCGATTCCCTGGTGACCCTTCCGGACTCGCTTTCCGGCGTCTCGGACACGCTCGCCGTCGTGCCGGACACGGCATTTGTGGCTCCCGAGACGGTTGTGGACGAAGGCGCATCGCCGGCCGCCGAGTCCGAGGCGGGCGTCGCGGACGAGCCGGCAAGCCCGCGTTTGCGGGGGGACGACGCAGCGCTTCTGAAGAAACGCCCGGGGGACGCCGGGGTGCGGAAGAAAGGGCTGTTCGGCCGGCCCGTGACGAACCGAAAAAAGGCCCCGGCCGATACCACGGAGGCGGCGGAAGTGCTTGACACGGCGGACGAGATGCCCGAACCGGTTGGCGGCATGGAGGCTTTTCTGAAGAAAGTGCATTACCCGGAATCCGCCGCCCGCGCCGAACTCGAAGGCGACGTGGTGGTCCGGTTCGTCGTCGATGAAGAGGGGCGCCCGAGTGACGTGAAGGTGATGAGCGGCATCGGAGCAGGGTGCGACGAAGAGGCCGTGCGGGCGGTGCGCGCGGCGCGCTTCGTGCCCGGCGTGCAGGACGGGAAGCCCGTAAAGGTCAAAATGACGCTCGTCATTCCCTTCCGGAAGAACTGATCGAGCCGGGCGCGATGCTGGTTCGGTCGCGCGGCGTATTCTGCGCCGGTGGAACCAAATCCGCCTCTGGGGGGTTCGGCATCTGCACTGAATTAGGCGTTGAAAACCATGCCTTTGCGCGGATGCGCTCTGCCCAAAAGCAACTGCACGGGTGGAGGACGCGCGATGATTCCGAAACCTATGGACCCCGGGTGCGCGTACCCACGAAGGGTTCTCGCCGCCGTCTCTTCTGCCCTTTCCTTTACGAAGTGTCGATGCGGAGCCCTACACGCATCTCTGGGATAAACAGTATACCGATATGGCGCAAGATGAGCGCAACCGAATAAACAGCGACCGAGAAAATCGCTCCTCCGGACCGGGTCCACGGTTTTCCGACCGGCGGCCCAAGTTCTCGCTCTGGATCTACCTCGCCATTTTTCTGGCGTTGCTGGTGCACGTGTTCCTTTTTCTCGGAAGCGAAGATCCGAACGCGATCGACTACAGCACGTTTCTCGATTATGTGGAAAAAGGCTACGTGGAGAAGGTCGTCATCGTCAATGACGCCCGCATAGACGGCACGTATACGAGCGAGGCCGTGCAGAATCAGCGCGTCAAGATCGGCAAGCCCCGGCAGTCGTTTCTGAGCAATGAACAGGCCGAGACGCCCCGCCGCTTTACCACCAACAAGCCGAGCGACCACGAACTGACGAGCTTCCTGCAGGCGTACAACGAGCAGGCTCGAACCGCAGGCAAGCCCGAGGTCGAATTTACCGCTCAGCGTGAGGAAAACTGGTTCGGCGGCCTGCTGACATGGGTGTTCCCGCTGGTCATCATCATCGCGCTGTGGGTGTTTCTGCTCCGGCGGATGAACCCGAACTCGCAGGTGCTCAACATCGGGAAGAACAAGGCGGTGCTCTTCGATGCGATGGGCGACCAGAAACTGACGTTCAAGGACGTGGCCGGTCTGGACGAGGCCAAAGAGGAAGTGGTCGAGGTCGTCGACTTTCTGCAGAACCCGAAGAAGTTCACCCGTCTGGGCGGCAAGCTCCCGAAAGGCGTCTTGCTCGTCGGGCCGCCGGGGACGGGCAAGACGCTCTTGGCCAAAGCCGTCGCGGGCGAGGCGGAAGTGCCGTTTTTCTCACTCTCCGGCTCCGACTTCGTCGAGATGTTCGTGGGGGTGGGCGCGGCCCGTGTGCGCGACCTCTTCCGGCAGGCGAAGGAGAAAGCGCCGTGCATCATCTTCATCGACGAGATCGACGCCATCGGACGCTCGCGCGGCAAGGGCATGATGATGGGCTCGAACGACGAACGCGAGAACACGCTCAACCAGCTTCTCGTCGAGATGGACGGGTTCAATACCGACAAAGGCGTCATCATCATGGCCGCCACCAACCGTCCCGACGTGCTCGATTCGGCGCTGCTTCGCCCCGGGCGGTTCGACCGGCAGATCCTCATCGACCGTCCCGACCGCCGCGAGCGGGAGGAGATTTTCCGCGTCCACACGCGCGACCTCATCCTCTCCGAGGACGTGCACCTCGAAGTGTTGGCCTCGCAGACCCCGGGTTTTGCCGGGGCCGAGATCGCCAACGTATGCAATGAGGCGGCGCTTCTGGCGGCCCGGGAAGGCAAGGAAGCCATCGGGATGAACGACTTCGAGCGGGCTATCGAGCGGGTGATCGCCGGGCTGGAGAAGAAAAGCAAGATCATCTCACCCGAGGAGCGGAAGATCGTCGCCTACCACGAGTCCGGGCACGCCATCACCGGATGGTTCCTCAAGCATACGGACCCGGTGATCAAGGTCTCCATCGTGCCGCGCGGGCTGGCTGCGCTCGGTTATGCGCAGTCCCTGCCCGACGAGCGATACATTACCACGCGCGAGGCGTTTATCGACCAGATGACGATGATGATGGGCGGGCGTGCCGCCGAGGAGATCATTTTCGGGCACCTCTCGACCGGGGCACAAAACGACCTGGAACGCATCACCAATCTTGCCTACGCCATGGTCGTCGACTTCGGCATGAGTGAGCGGGTCGGGCACGTGAGCTTCAACCTGGCGCGCAAGCGCAAGGAGGGGGCGCTCTTCGATAAACCGTACTCGGAGAAGACGGCCGAGGTGATCGACGTGGAGGTCCGGCGCATCATCGAGGACGTGCGAGAACGAGCGCACGTCATGCTCGAAGAAAAGCGCGATATGCTCGAAACGATGGCGCAGACGCTTCTGGAGAAAGAGGTGCTCGGACCCAAGGAACTCGTCGAGATCCTGGGCGCGCGCCCGCACGGCGAGTACGTCACGTTCAACGGCCATGCGACGGGGAGCATTCCGGAAGCAGACGCCGAAGCGGAGACGGGCGACGTGGCTGCCGAGGCGCAGGGCGACGGGGCTGAGAGCGCTCCGCCGGGCACGCCTGACGCCTGAACGCCGGACCCGTTGTCGCCTCCTTTCCTGCGTACGGACTTCCGCTTTCGCCTGATAATATTGAACATTTGATACGTATCGATATATCGAAAACAAAGACGTTTGGAGGGCCGGTGGGGGCTTCAAAAGCAAGGCACAGCGAGGGAGGGCTTCAAATCTTAGTTTCTTCATAGAAGCCGGGGATTAAAAAGCGACCTGGTTTAGTATATTGTAAAACTGCAGCGACAGTGGCCTTCTGGTGCAGCTAGGAGGCCACTCTTGTTGTGTTAAGCAAGAAGGAGAATCACAGTCAAACGAGGAGCAGACGTGCCAACGATTCAGCAGCTTGTTCGGAAAGGGCGTCATCCCAAGGTTAAAAAGACGAAGTCGCCGGCGCTTTCTTCGTGCCCGCAGCGGCGCGGCGTGTGCACGCGTGTGTATACGACGACGCCGAAGAAGCCGAACTCGGCCTTGCGCAAGGTGGCCAAGGTGCGCCTGACCAGCGGCATCGAGGTGATCGCCTACATCCCCGGAGAAGGGCATAACCTCCAGGAGCACTCGATCGTGCTGGTGCGCGGCGGTCGTGTGAAAGACCTGCCCGGCGTGAAGTACCACATCGTCCGCGGGGCGCTTGACGCCTCGGGCGTGGAAGATCGCCGGCAGTCGCGCTCGAAGTACGGCACCAAGCGGCCGAAAAAGTAGGGCAGTGGAGCTTCGGGGCGTTTAGCCTCAGAGATTGTTTGATTCGTCAACGCGAGAATGGCCGTACGGGCCGGCCGCAAGCGGCTTCGCCGGTCATTCGTTCGATAGTTTGATAATCCTATGCGTAGAAAAAGAGCAGAACGGCGGCAGGTATCGCCTGACCCGGTTTACAACGATGAGTTGGTGGCCCGTTTCGTCAATGCCGTGATGGAAAGCGGCAAGAAGAACGTTGCGCAGAGCATCGTCTACCATGCGTTCGACGTGATCGAAGAGCGGATGGAAGAGCCGGGCGTGGAGGTCTTCAAGAAGGCGGTGAACAACGTTGCGCCGCTGGTGGAAGTCCGCAGTCGCCGCGTCGGGGGGGCCACCTATCAGGTGCCCATCGAAGTGCGGCCGGACCGCCGCATGACGCTGGCTTTTCGCTGGCTCATTCAGTATGCCCGCGCCCGCAACGACAAGAGCATGGCCAACCGTCTGGCAAACGAACTGATGAGCGCGGCGCGCGGTGAAGGCGGCGCGATCAAGAAAAAAGACGACACGCATCGCATGGCCGAGGCGAACAAAGCCTTTGCTCATTTTAGATTCTAAATATGCGGCCCCCGCTTTCGGGCGCGCATTTTCATTGATACCGACATGGCTAATTCGAAAAAATTCCCGTTGGAGCGCACGCGCAATATTGGCATTATGGCCCATATTGACGCGGGTAAAACCACCACCACCGAGCGCATCCTGTTTTATACGGGCCGCGTCCATCGTATGGGTGAGGTGCATGAGGGCGGCGCGACGATGGACTGGATGGACCAGGAAAAAGAGCGCGGCATCACCATCACGAGCGCCGCGACGACCTGCGCGTGGCGGGACTACCGCATCAACATCATCGACACGCCCGGGCACGTCGACTTCACGGTCGAGGTGGAGCGCTCGTTGCGCGTGCTCGACGGCGCCGTCGCGCTTTTCTGCGCCGTGGGCGGCGTCGAACCGCAGTCGGAGACCGTCTGGCGGCAGGCGAACAAATACCACGTGCCCCGGATCGCTTTCGTGAACAAGATGGACCGCACGGGCGCCGATTTCGAGAGCGCCATCACGCAGATGCGGGAGCGCCTCCACGCCAATGCCGTCCCGGTGCAGATTCCGATCGGCGCGGGCAGCCTCTTTCGCGGCGTCATCGACCTCGTGCTCAACAAGGCCATCATCTGGCATGACGAGACGCAGGGCGCGACCTGGGATGAGATCGACGTGCCGGACGACCTCAAGAAAGAGGCCCGTCACTGGCGTCTTCTGCTGCTCGAAGCCGTGGCCGAGCACAACGACGAGCTCTTGATGAAGTATCTCGAGGGAGAGGAGATTACCCCCGACGAGATCAAGGCCGTGGTGCGCGAAGCCACGTTGAGCCTGGACATCACGCCCGTCTTCTGCGGTTCGGCCTTCAAGAACAAGGGGGTTCAGCGCCTGCTCGACGGCGTCATCGACTATCTGCCGAGTCCCCTCGACATTCCTCCGGTCAAAGGGATTCTTCCGGGCGGAGACGAGGAAGCGGAGCGCCTGCCCGACCCCCAGGGGCCGTTCAGCGCCATCGCCTTCAAGATCATGACGGACCCCTACGTGGGGAAACTGACGTTCTTCCGCGTTTACAGCGGCACGCTCAAAAAGGGAGAGCAGGTCTACAACGCCACGGCCGGCAAGAAGGAGCGCGTGGGCCGCATTCTGCTCATGCATGCCAATAGCCGCGAGGATGTAGACGACGTGCGCGCCGGCGACATCGCCGCCGCCGTCGGGTTGAAGGCCGTGCGCACCGGCGACACGCTGTGCGACCCGAGTCACCCGATCATCCTCGAAAAGATGGAGTTCCCCGAGCCGGTCATCCGCATCGCCATCGAGCCGAAGACGAAGGCCGACAGCGACAAGCTGGGCCTTGGGCTTCAGAAGCTGGCCGAGGAAGACCCCACCTTCAAGGTGCGGACGGACGATGAAACGGGTCAGACGATCATCGCCGGCATGGGCGAGCTGCACCTCGAAGTCATCGTCGACCGTCTCCGCCGCGAGTTCAAGGTCGAAGCCAACGTGGGGCGTCCGCAGGTAGCCTATCGCGAGGCGATCCGCAAGACGGTCGATCAGCGCTATACGCACAAGAAGCAGACCGGCGGTCGCGGGCAGTTCGCGGAAGTCTGGCTCGAGATCGGCCCGAACGAATCGGGCGTCGGCCTGGAGTTCATCAACGACATCGTGGGCGGCTCCATCCCGAGGGAGTTCATTCCTTCGGTGCAGAAAGGGATCGAGTCGGCGATGTCGCAGGGCCCCCTGGCGGGCTATCCCATCGAAGGCATCCGCGCCCGGCTCTACGACGGCAAGTACCACGCCGTCGACTCGGACCAGATGTCGTTCGAGGTCGCGGGGCGTATGGCTTTCCGCGAGGCCGCGCGCCGGGCCCAGCCCATCATCATGGAGCCGGTCATGGCCGTCGAGGTCATCACGCCGGAAGAGTACATGGGCGAAGTCATCGGCGACCTCAACAGCCGCCGCGGGCGCATCGAGAGTCTCGGGCAGCGCCAGGGCGCACAGGTCATCAAGGCCAAAGTGCCGCTCTCCGAGATGTTCGGCTATTCGACCGACCTCCGCTCGCTCACGCAAGGGCGCGCCATCTATACGATGCAGTTTGAGAATTACGTCGAGGTTCCGAAGGCGATTGCCGAGGAGATCATCGCGAAAGCTTCCGGCGTGGCGGCCTGAGGCGCTCGCCAGGGATAGCACAACCTTTTACGAAATCAACACGCGACAGACAGGAACATAAGCCATGGCAAAGGAACAATTTGTTCGTACGAAGCCGCACGTCAACGTGGGCACGATCGGTCACGTGGACCACGGCAAGACCACGCTCACGGCCGCCATCACGCAGGTGCTGGCCAAGCACGTCAG
>NZ_JBWOPL010000114.1:0-30693 GCF_056451265.1 Rhodocaloribacter sp.
CCGGCCGGCCCTTCGCTTCTCATCCGTGTGGATCGCCGTCGCGGTGCTCTTTGCGGCCGGGTGCGGGGGGAAGGTGGAGGAGGGTTCGGAGGAAGCGCGCGAGGTGGTGGTCTTTGCCGCCGCGAGCCTTCGCGACGTCATGGAGGCGCTGGGCCGCTCGTACGAGGCCGCCTCCGGAGACGAGGTCTTCTTCAACTTCGCCGGGTCGAACGTGCTGGCCCGGCAGATCGCCGCCGCGCCGGGGGCGGACCTCTTCCTCAGCGCCGATGAAACGTGGATGGACTTTGCCGCCGACGCCGGCCGGCTGGCCGAGGGCTCGCGGCGCGACCTCCTGACGAACCGCCTCGTCGTGGTCACGAGCGATGGGAGGGCCGGTAGGCTCTCCGATCCGTGCGCGCTGGCCTCGATGCCGTTCAAATACGTCGCCATGGGCCGTCCCGACGGCGTGCCCGCCGGGACGTACGCCCGCGCGTGGATGACGGCGCACGACTGCGGCGGCGCGAGCCTGTGGCAGACCCTCGAGACGCGGATCGCTCCCGCGCCTGACGTGCGTTCCGCCCTCGGGCTGGCCCTCGCCGAACCGAACGTGGTCGCCATCGTGTACCACACGGACCGGCTCGCCTTCGCCGACCGGTTGCGCGTGCTCTACGAGGTCCCCCCCGAGGAGGGTCCCGCCATACGCTACGCGCTCGCCCGCATCGCCGACGCCCCTCATCCCGAGGCGGCCCGCCGGTTTTATGCGTACTTGACCGGACCCGAGGCGCGGGCGATCTTCGAGCACTACGGCTTTGTGCCGATCGCCGGTGCGCCGTCCTCTTCCACCTCCATCCTGCCCTGACGTGACCGAAACGACGCTCGTCGCCCTTCGCTCGACGCTTCTCTGGGCCTCCCTGGCCACCGTCCTCGTGATGCTCCCCGGCGCCTTGCTCGCCTATGCGCTGGCCCGGTTCGAGTTTTTCGGCAAGCGGGTCCTCTCCACCGTCGCGGGTCTGCCGCTCGTGCTTCCGCCCACCGCCGTCGGATACCTCCTGCTCCGGCTGCTCTCCTCCGACGGGCCGCTCGGGCGGGAGACCCTCGGCATCGACCTCGACATTTTGCTCACGTGGAAGGCCGTCGTCCTCGCCTGCGCCGTAATGTCCGCACCGCTCATCATCCGCACGGCGCGGGTCAGCTTCGAGGGCGTCGATCCCCGGTATGAAGGCATGGCGCGCACGCTCGGACACGGGCCCGTCGCCACCTTTTTCCAGTACACCCTGCCCATGGCCTCGCGCGGGCTCCTCGCGGCGGTCATCCTCGGCTTCACCCGCGCCATGGGCGAGTTCGGCGCAACGATCATCATCGCCGGAAACATCCCCGGACGCACGCAAACGCTCGCCACCGCCATCTTCAGCGCGCAACAGGCCGGACAGGACGCCGAAGCCGATTTTCTCCTCGTCATCGCCCTTCTCGTCGGTTTCGGCGCTATCTTCACCACGGAATACCTGTCCCGAAAACCCATCGCCGCCGCTGCGAGATGAGCGCCTTCCCCACCCTCTCCGCCCGCGTGCGCCTGCCGCTCGACCGTTTTGACCTCGACGTAGGCTTCGAGACCACGCATCGGGTTACGGGCGTCTTCGGCGTGTCGGGTTCGGGCAAGACCTCGCTCCTCGAAACCATCGCGGGGCTGCGCCGGCGGGCCACGGGACGGATCCGCTTCGGCGACGACGTGTGGCTCGACACGCCGGGCAGACGCTTCGTCCCGCCGGAGGCGCGCGGCGTCGGGTATCTGCCGCAGGACAGCCTCCTGTTCCCACACAAGACCGTCCTGGGCAACCTTCGCTCGGGGATGAGGCGGGCGATGCGGAATGCCGTGGACGCCGAAGGCACCCTTCACAACGTGGTCGAGGTGCTCGGCATCGGGCCGTTGCTCGAACGCGACCCCGCCACGCTCTCGGGCGGCGAGCGCCAGCGGGTGGCCCTCGGGCGCGCGCTCTGCTCCGGCCCGCGCCTGCTCCTGCTCGACGAACCCCTCGCCTCCCTCGACGCGGGCATCCGTCGCCGCGTGCTCCCGTTCCTCGACCGCGTGCGCGAACAGTTCGACGTGCCCATGCTCCTCATCTCCCACAACCCCATCGAGGTGCAGGCCCTCTGCGACGACCTGATCGTGCTCCGCGACGGGGCGATCATCGCGCGGGGCGAGCCGCGTTCGGTCCTGACGCGCTCCGAGGTGTTTCCCATCGCCGAGAACGAGGGGTTCGAAAACATCCTGCCGGGCGTGCTCGTCGAGACATCGGGGGAGACGAGCCTCGTGCGGCTCGGCGCGCATGAGACGGACCCGCTGATCGTCGCGCCCCGCTCCCGGCAGCGCCCGGGCAGCCGCCTGATGCTGAGCGTGCCCGCCTCCGACATCACGCTCTCCGCCGCGCGACCGACCGGGCTCTCCGCACGCAACATCCTTCCGGCGCGCGTGGATCACATCCGGGACATCGGCTTCTGGCACCTCATCTCGGCGCGGGTATCCGAACATGCCCCGCCCCTGGTCGTGGAAGTCACGTCCGCCGCCATCGACGAACTCGGCCTCGCGCCGGGCGTCGAACTGTTTCTGATCATCAAAGCCCGCTCGTTCTCCCTCTACGAAGCTCCCGACACCGCCTGACCCTCGTTTCCATGAAACTCCGCAAACCCGCCCCGCTCTTTCCCGGGGACACCCTCGCCGTCGTCGCGCCGGGCAGTCCTGCTTCGGACGTCGGGCGGCTGCGCGCGGGCCTCGCGCGCCTCGAAGCGCTCGGCTTTCGCGTCGAGGTCGGTCGTTCGGCGTGGAAGCGGCGCGGCTACCTCGCCGGCACGGATGAAGAGCGGGCGGACGACCTCAACACCTTCCTCCGGCGCTCCGACGTGAAGGCGCTCGTCTGCGTGCGGGGCGGCTACGGCGCCCTCCGGCTCCTCCCGCGCCTCGACTATGAGGCGGCCCGGCGGCATCCCAAGCTCCTCGTCGGATACAGCGACGTGACGGCGCTCCACCTCGCCTTCCTGGCGAACGCCGGGTGGCCCGGCCTCTCCGGTCCGATGGCCGCCGTCGAATGGGGCGATCTCGACGCGGCGAGCGAGCGGCTGTTCCTGGATCTGGCGCGTGGGGCCGTGCCGTCGCCGCTCCTCGGGCCCTCCGGCGAAACGCTGCATCCCGTGCGGCCCGGCGCGGCGGAAGGCCCGCTCATCGGCGGCAACCTCGCGGTGCTCACCCGGCTCATCGGCACCCCTTTCCTCCCGCCGCTCCGGGGCGCCCTCCTCTTTCTCGAAGAAGTGGGCGAAGCGCCGTACCGCATCGACGGGATGCTCGCGCACCTCCGGCTCTCCGGTCACCTCGACGGCCTCGGCGGGCTCGTCCTCGGCGGTTTCACCGAGTGCGAACCGCCGCCCGGACGCCCGTCCCTCCCACTCGACGCCGTCTTCCACGACTACTTCCACGACGCCCCTTACCCCGTGGCGCGGGGACTCGTGTACGGCCATTTCCCCGTCAAAAACACCCTGCCCGTCGGCGTGCGCGCGCGCCTGACCGTCGATGCGGAAAGCGCCGCCCTCGCGCTCCTCGAACCCGTCCTCGCGCGCGTCCGCCCGCCGGAGTAGATGCGCCCCGGCGCTCCGCTTCACGGCGCCGACACGATCTTCTCCGCCAACTCATCGACGGTGCTCGCGACGATGATCTCCGGCATCCCCGCCCGGGAGGCGCTGTAATACGGTATGCTGTTCACCTGGCGGCAGATGCAGACCCAGGGCTTCCACCCCGGCGGCAGGATCACCCCGCTCTTTTTTCGTTCGAAGATCGCCGTGGCTTCAGCCACTGCCTGCCGGTGTTCTGCTTCCCAATCCCCCGAGAAGTGGACGAATTCGACGGTCATGTTCCAGGCGCTGATCATACCTTTGACGGTCCTTGCGTGAAGACATCCCCCGAGAGCGCCGGTCGACATCCTCAAAACGTTCTCAGGGGTTTGAAGAGAAACACGGGGAGGGCGCAGACATAACCTCCTTAACTTTTTCTTCACATTGCTCTGCGCCCGGCACTCTTCACGTGCTTTTTCCCAATCCTCTCCCCGGTGAATGCTAACATGCGCCATCGAATCACCCGTGAAGCGCGGCCCCGAACCCATGTCCAACGCCAGAACCGACCGGATCCGTCTCGCCGTTTTCGCCTCGGGGGGCGGCAGTAATTTCGAAGCCATCGTCGAGGCCGTCGAGCGGGGCGCGCTCCCGCTCGAGGTGGCGCTGTGTCTGAGCGATCGTCCGGAGGCGGGCGTGCTCGAGCGGGCGCGGCGACGCGGCATCCCCGCGGTCGTCCGTACGCCCCGGGCCTTCGAAGACGAAGCGGCGTACGTCGCCGAACTCCTGGCGACGCTCGAACGGCACGACGTCACCTTCATCGCGCTCGCCGGCTATTTGAAGCTCATCCCGGCCCCGGTGGTGCGCGCCTTTCACGGTCGGATGCTCAACATTCACCCGGCGCTTTTGCCGGCCTTTGGCGGCAAGGGGATGTACGGCATGCGTGTCCATCGCGCCGTGCTCGCATACGGCGTCAAGTGGACCGGCGCGACGGTGCATCTCGTCGATGAGGCCTACGACACCGGCCCCATCGTGGCGCAGGAGCCCGTCCCCGTGCGCGACGACGACACCCCGGAGACGCTCGCCGCCCGCGTGCTCGAAGTGGAACACCGGATCTATCCCGAAGCGCTTCGGTTCTTCGCCGAGGGGCGCGTCGTCGTAGCGGGCCGCCGCGTCCGCATCCTCGACGCCCCGGAATAAGGCGGGGCCCCGTTCCCTCGCTCGGATCAAACGATTATCTTTCCGGCATAGCCTCCTTGCTCATCCAACCCGCTCCGTCCCATGCCGACCGAAAGCCCCGACACGTTCCCCTTCGGACAGAAAATCGTATGGCAGCCCCATCCGCAATGGATCGCGGAAAGCAACCTGAAGTGCTTCATGGACAAGCACGGCATCGCTACGTATGACGAGCTGATGCGGCGGTCCGTGGAGGATGTGGCGTGGTTCTGGGATGCGGCGCTCGAAGACCTCGACGTCCGGTTTTACACGCCGTACGAGACGGTGATGGATCTCTCCGAGGGCGTCGCTTTCCCGAAGTGGTGCGTCGGCGGGGAAATGAACATCATCCACAATTGCCTCGACAAGTGGCAGGAGACCGAGGCGCGCGATCGCATGGCGCTCCGATGGGAGGGCGAGGACGGTTCGGTGCGGACGTACACCTACGGCGAGCTTCACCGGGAGGTGTGCCGATGCGCCAACGCTCTGCGATGGCTCGGCCTCGGCAAGGGGGATGCCGTCGGGCTGTACATGCCGATGACGCCCGAACTGGCCATTGCTTTTCTCGCCGTCGTGAAGATCGGAGGCGTCATCCTGCCGCTCTTCAGCGGGTACGGTCCGAGCGCCGTCGCCACGCGCCTCAACGACGCCGGGGCGAAGGCCCTCTTCACCGCCGACGGCTACCGTCGACGCGGGCGCGCCATTGCGATGAAAGCCACCGCCGACGAGGCCCTCGCCTCCGTCCCGACGGTCGAGCACGTCATCGTCCACCGGTATGCCGGGCTCGAAGAGACGCCGTGGACCGAAGGCCGCGACCTCGACTGGGACGCTTTCGTAGAGGATCACGCGGACGAGGCCGAGACCGAGCGCACCGCCGCCGAGGACGTGCTCATGATCATCTACACGAGCGGCACCACCGGGCGGCCCAAAGGGGCGGTGCACACCCACTGCGGCTTCCCCGTCAAGGGCGCGCAGGACATGTACCACGCCATGGACCTCAAGCCGAGCGACGTGATGTGGTGGATGACCGACATGGGCTGGATGATGGGACCGTGGCTCGTCTTCGGCACGCTCACCATCGGCGCGACGATGGTCTTTTTCGACGGTGCGCCGGACTATCCCGACGTCGATCGCGTGTGGCAGGTCGTCGAGGATCACGGCGTGACGCACCTCGGGCTCTCGCCCGTGCTCATCCGCGCCCTCAAGCCCCACGGGACGGCCCCCATCGAGAAGCACGACGTCTCCGGCCTGCGCGCCGTCGGCTCGACGGGCAGCCCGTGGGATCCCGAGTCATGGATGTGGCTCTTCGAGAACGTCCTCGATGGTAAAAAGCCGATCCTCAACTATTCCGGCGGCACCGAGATTTCCGGGGGCATCCTGTGCGGGAATTTCTTCAGGCCGCTCAAGCCGTGCGCCTTCTCCGGTCCCGTCCCGGGCATGGCCGCCGACGTGGTGGACGAGCATGGGACGCCCGTGCGCGGCGCCGTCGGGGAGCTGGTCATCCGCAAGCCGTGGATCGGCATGACGCGCGGCTTCTGGAACGACCGGCAGCGCTACCTCGACACGTACTGGAGCCGCTTCGAGGGCGTGTGGGTCCACGGCGATTTCGCCGCCATCGACGAGGACGATCTGTGGTACATCCTGGGCCGGAGCGACGACACGATCAAGGTGGCGGGCAAGCGGCTCGGCCCCGCCGAGGTGGAGGCGCTTCTCAACGCGCATGAAGCCGTCGCCGAGAGCGCGGCCATCGGTGTGCCGCATCCCGTCAAGGGCGAGGAGGTGGCGGCGTTCGTCGTGCTCAAGCCCGGCTACGCGCCGAGCGACGCGCTCCGCGAGGAACTCACCGCCGTCATCACCGCCGAACTCGGCAAGCCGCTCAAGCCCCGCGCGATCCTCTTCACGACGGCCCTCCCGAAGACGCGCAACGCCAAGGTCATGCGCCGCGTCATCCGGGCCGCCTACCTCGGCCGCGACCCCGGCGACGTGTCGAGCCTCGAAGACCCATCCACCGTGGAAGCCATCCGGCGCGCCGTGTGAGCCTCTCGTTCCCGAAGAGGATCAGGAACGGTCACGCATCCGCCGAACGGTGGCGGCCTCGGGATCGGCAGGTTCGTCGATTTCGATGAGGGGTTCTCTCGTGCCGGTGAGCGTCGGCGACGCCGCCGAGGGTTGCCGTGCCTCCTGCATGCGCGCCAGCGTTCGCCGGGCCACCCCGTCCATCTGCCGTTCCCGCTCCGCCGCCCACGCGCGCAGGTTGAGCAGGGAACCACCGATTATGCCGCCGCCTACCGCAGCGAACACGAGCAACGCAACCATCTTCTTCGTCTCGAGATCGCCCATGGCAAACAGCAACACGGCGCCGAGCAGGGAGAAGAGGATGGCCCCGACTCCGGCGCTCATCATCTCCCGGGCGCTGCCCTTGAGCGTGCCCATGCGCAGTCGGTAGCCCTTCTCGGTCGGCTCCACGAGCGCGTGAAGGTTGCCGTTGTGCCACTCCCGGAGATTGCCTGAACGCCGCACCTTGCCTTTCGCGCGGAAGGTGCTCCGCAGGTCCACCACCAGGCGCTCCCATTCTTCGTCGGACATCGGACCGGGCAGCTCGATCTGACGCTCGACGCCGATGGGAAGGCCCATGAACGTCGGACGCTGACCGGCCTCGACCTCGGCGCCCACACGAGAGGCCGCCTGAAGAATGAACTCGGGCGAGAGGCCCGCTTCCTTCCCGATCTCCAGGAGTTCATCCAGCGTCAACCCGTCGGCGACGCGGGCACGGTTTCGCGCCTCGGTCTGGGCTTCGGCGGCCTGACGAAAAATCTCTGCGATGGCGGCTTCGTCGAATCGAGGGGAATCGGACATGGGCAAAGGAGGACGATGGGGAGCGAAGGCGATCTTTACGGGGAGTCTCCGGCCTGGATTCAGCCACGCGAGGGGCACGCAGCAGAGAAGGCAGGCCCATGTCGGCCGGGTCGCGCGACGCAACGGAAACGCCCCGCGGCACCGGATCTAACCGAAACATACCCGGCCCGTTCCTCGCCCCGGCCGGGTCGCCGGGCGCCAGGCCCACATCGCCCCGGTCTTCCGCTGTCGCCAGTGTTTTGCGTGAGCGACCGTTCATTCGGCTGGACACTCGGCGGCATGAGGAACGAGACCCGGCGGCGGAAGTACCCGATGCATCCCGTAACGATCGCCGCCGGGACACGACGCAGGATCATGCCGCCTCCCGGCGCGAAAATTGTGAGAGGCCGGCCCGTCCCTCCCCTCGAGGAGGCCCTCTCACCCAATCCGGACCCTCCGCCTGCCATGAAGGTTTCTTTCCGCGCCCTCGCGCTCACCACGCTCTTTGTCCTCACTCCCGTCCTCGCCACGGCACAAACGCCCGCCGCCACGATCACCGGCACCGTCGTCGATGCGCAGACGGGGGAGCCCCTGCCCGGCGCGCACGTCTTCATCGCCGTCTCCATGATCGGCACCACCACCGACAAGGACGGGCGCTACCGTCTCTCCCCCGTGCCCCTCGGCGCGCACCGGCTGTACGTCTCCATGCTCGGCTTCGAGCCGCAAGCTCGCGACCTCAACCTCCGCGAAGCCCGCGTCTACCCGTACGACTTCAAGCTCGAGGAGACCGTCCTCGAAGTTGGAGAGATCACCGTGGAGGCCAAAGGCGACAAGAACTGGAAGAAGCGTCTGGAGAAGTTCACACGTCTTTTCATCGGCGAGACGCCCAATGCGGAGAAGACCAAGATCACCAATCCCGAGGTGCTCGACTTCGTTGACAAGTTCGGCCACTTCGAAGCGCGGGCGAGCGAGCCGCTCATCATCGAGAACCGCGCGCTCGGCTATCGCATCCGGTATTTTTTGAAGGACTTCGTCGCCGAGCCGTCGCGCACCCGGTACGATGGCGAGCCGCTCTACGAAGAACTCGAACCGTCGTCGCCGGAAGAGGCGGCTTTCTGGGAAGAGAACCGGCGACGGGCGTTCATCGGCTCGTTCCGGCACTTTATGCTGGCGCTCCTCGCCGGTCGCACGGAGCGGCAGGGCTTCAAGGTGTACAGCCGTCCCACGGCGGCGCCCACGGCGAACAACAGCCGTCTTGGCGGCGGCGCGCTCCGCGGAAACGAACGCTACCCCCTCGACCCCGCCTCGCTCCTCAAGCCCGGCGAGATCCCCACGGAGAAGATCCTCGACTTCGAAGGCATGGTCGAGATCATTTTCATGGGCGAGAAAGAAGACCCCTCGTATCTCGAATGGGCCAAGAAAGGCGGACTCGGGCGGAAGCCGGGCTTCCAGACCTCGTGGATCAGCCTGGAAAAAGGCCCCGTCACGGTCGATTACAAAGGCGACATCGTCGATCCGTACGGCGTGACGCTCTACGGGTACTATGCCTTCGAGCGCGTGGCGGACGAGGTGCCGAAAGAATACCGTCCGGGCCGGTGACGCGGAGGAGCCGCACCGCCTATCCTTCCCACGCGAAGCGCCGGAGCCGCCAGCCGTCCCCTTCGACGGCGAGGGCGGCGGCATAGCCGGGCCCCGGGTCGAGCGCGCGCATCGTCCACCGGGCGGCGTCGGGGGGATGCCAGGCCGTCGAGACGAGCGCCGCCTCCGCGCCGGGCCGAAGGGTGACGACGAACCGGTCGAGGCCGAGCGTGAGTCCCCGGCCCGTGGCTTTCATGTACGCCTCTTTCCGCGTCCATGCGTTGAAGAACCCCTCCTCCCGCTGCGCCGGCGGAAGCGAGCGAAAGACCGCCACCTCCTCCGGCGCAAAGAACCGCTCGGCAATGTTCACGGCGGCCCGCTTCGGATCGACGCGCTCGACGTCCACGCCGAGCTCTCGCTCGGCCGTCACCGCGATGAGGGCGAGCGCGCCGGAATGGGACACGTTGAAACGGAGCGACGTCCCCGCCGGGCGGTGAAGCGAGGGCTTGCCCTGCGGCCCATAGTCGAAACGAAGCGCCTCCGGGCGCGCGTCGAGGTAGCGCCCGAGCACGCGCCGGAGCACGCCGCGCGCCACGATGAACCGCCGCCGGTGTTTCTCGAAAAAGAAGCGTTCGGCCCGCACTCGCTCATCCGGCCGGAGCACCGCGGTATGCCGTTCCACCTCCCCCTCCGGCATATCGAGCGATACGCGCCACACGTGCACTTCCCCGGGACCTGCCGGGAGGACGGGAGGGGCGGGCATCCACTGCAGTTCAGACATGTTCTCGGGCGACGGGTCTCGGATCAAGGGCGCAAGGCGGGCGGTATCATCTCCTCCAATGTATGAAGCGGCTTGCCGTTTCGCCGAGCGCTTTTTTTCGCCGTCCTTCCATGCGAAGCCGTCTCCTTCTCAGCCTGATCGCGGTCGCGGCCCTGCCCCCCCTCGCCGTCGGACAGCCCGGCACGCGCGCCGCCTTCACGGGCGCCGTGACCGACGCCGAGACCGGCGCGCCCCTCCCCGCCGCCCACGTCTTCCTCGCCGCCACCATGAACGGCACGACCACCGACGCCGAGGGACGCTTTCACCTCCGCGACATCCCGCGCGGCGCGCATCGCCTCTTCGTCTCCATGCTCGGATTCGAACCCGTCCACATCGACACGCTCGTCACGGAAGACCGCGTGTACACGTTCGAGGTCCGGCTCACCCCCGCCGTCCTCGAAATGGACGCGATCACCGTCGAGGCAAAAGCCGACGAAAAGTGGCGGAAACGGCTCGAAAAATTCACCCGCCTCTTCCTCGGCGAGTCGCCGAACGCCGCCGAGACGAAGATCCTCAATCCGGAAGCGCTCGACTTCGAAACCCGATGGTGGGGCAAGCTCACCGCACGCGCCCGGGAGCCGCTCATCATCGAGAACCGGGCGCTCGGGTATCGCATCCGCTATTTTCTGAAAGAGTTCCTCGCTGCCGGCGGGACGATCCGCTACGACGGCGAGCCCCTCTTCGAACCCCTCGAACCCGAGAGCCCCGACGAAGAGGCTCAGTGGAAAGAGAACCGGCGGCGTGCGTATCTCGGCTCCTTCCGGCACTTCATGCGCGCCGCCCTCGCCGACAGCCTCGACGAGGCGGGCTTCCTCGCCTACCGCATCCCGACCCGCGAAAATCCCGAGCGGAGCCGCGTCAAGCTGCCGCTCCGGGTGACGTCGATCCTCAAGGACGGCCCGACGCCGGAGGAACGCACCCTTCGCTTTTACGGCTTCATCGAGGTCATCTATCTATACGAAGAGGAAGACGAGGCTTTCCTCCGATGGAAGGGCGTGTATTATCGCCGCGCGCCCGAAAACCAGCGTTCGTGGCTCCGCCTCACGGACGGCCCCACCACGGTCGACCGCACGGGCGAGATCGTCGATCCGTACGGGCTGACCGTATACGGGTACTTTGCGTTCGAGCGTGTGGCGGACGAGCTTCCGAAGGAGTATCGGCCGGAGTGAGGCCGCGGAGGCTCACTTGAGCAGGGTCATCCGGCGCGAGGCGGAGAAACGCTCGCCGTCGGCGCGATAGAGATAGACGCCGCTCGGGAGGTTGCCCGCGTCGAACGTGAGGCGTAGCGGCGCGCCCGCCGCGACGAGGCCGTCGTGGAGAAGCGCCACCCGGCGACCGAGCACGTCGAAGACGGCCACCCGCACCCGCTGCGATTCGGCCACGGTGAGCGTAAACGTGGTGCGGGGGTTGAACGGGTTCGGGAAGTTCGGACTGAGCGTGAAGGCCTGCGGAAGCGCCCGAACGGCGTCCGTTCCGGCGTCGAGGACGGCGTGGGCAACGAGCGGACGGCCCGAAGCGGTAGTGTTCCAGTCATAAACGAGCGGCCCGCTCTTGGCCGCGGCGAGCTTGGTGAACGTGAAGCTGTCGCTCACGTCCACGACGGGGAAGTCGCCGGCGTTGGCGGTGAAGGTATAATCCCCCGCCGGCGCGCCGCCCGGCACGTTTTGGCCGATGGTGCGGCTGAACGATCCGCCCGCGCCGACGGTCACGCCGTACGGCCCGCGTGTGACGCTCACCCCCGCATCGGCGTTCGCGATCACGAACCACACGTCCACGGTCTGCGAGACCGTCGTGTTATTCGTGAGGGTCAGAGTGAAGTCGAAACGCCCGCCTTCGGGTGGAATTTCGACGGGTGGGTTGAGCGGCGTCACGGTCACTTCGAGGTCGGGCGTCGCTCCGAGATCCACCGAAAGCAGGTACGGCGTGTGCCAGTCCGTGAGCCCCACGCCCTCGTGTCGGACCCGGACGTAATACGCGCCCGCGGCAAGGAGGCCGGTGGACGCGAGACGGATCGTGCCCGAGGCGCCGTCGAACGTGGTGAAGACCGTCCCGTCGCCTTCGTCGTACGGATCCGGGGTCGTCTCATACAGATCGAGGCGACCGGAAAGCCCGGGCGTGGGCGTGAGGGTGACCGTCACGGCAGCGTCGGCGTCGAGGGTGAAGAGGTACCAGTCGGGGTCGTCGCGGGGGGCGCCGTCGGGGGCTTTTTCGGAGCGCCACTGCGGGAGGGCGGCGTAAGTCGGGCCCGGCGCGACCTTCCACGCGTGCGCGGGGTAGTCGCCCTCGTCGATGCCGCGCGCCACGCCGTCCACGTCGTCGTTCTCATCGAGGTGGGTCAGGTCCGTCTTCAGCGTATCCGAGAGCCGCCACGAGACCCCGTCGTTGGGCACGGGGATTTTCTCTCCCCCGACGATCTCGTAAATGTACTGCCGGTCGAGGTCGACCACGTCGTCGTCCGCGCCGCCGCCGGGGGCATCCGAGGTATACCAGGTATAGCGGACGTTCGTCGGGAGCGGCATGTTCGGGTTGTCGTACGTGCCGTCCCAGGGATCGCCCGCGCCCACGGTCGCGCCGTCCACGTTGATGCCGGGGAGCACGTCCGACTCGTCGCCGTCGCAGTTCACGTCGTCGTTCCAGAAGGGAAAGGGGAAGCCCGGGATGTCGCCTTCATCGCCGCCGAAGAGGTAGGGGGCAGAGCAGTCGTCGAGGAGGAGGAAACCACAGGCATAGCTATAGCGGAGGTCGCGGACGGCTTCGCTGGCCGGGTCCGGGAGGGCGTCCTTGCGCGGCTCCGAGGAATTGCCGAGGAGGTTGCTCCCCCGGTGCGGCGTGCCCATCGTGAGGAGCCGGGCGACCCGGTGCCCGTCCTCGCTCGACGGATCGACCCACCACCGGGGCGTGCCGCCGGGCGTCTCGGGCACGCGCCGTTGCAGGTACTCGCGCGCGGCCAGCCCGCCCATCGAATGTCCGACGAGCACCACTTTCTCCTTCGTCGGATTCGCCGCGAGCACTGCTTCGATCATCTTTCCGAGCGCATACCCCTGTTTGAGGATCGCCGCCTCATTGCTGTCCGACTCCGCGAAACCGGGCGAGTCGCCGCCGTTGCGATCGAGCACCGGGTTGTTGGGATCCTCGTTCCAGAAGTTCTCGAAGTTGATCGCATAGACGCATCCCGGCTGAAGCGCGTTGACCGGTTGGCCGAACTGATCCTCGACGAAGGAGACGAGCACGTCGTCGTCGCTCGTGCCGAGGATGCCGTCCGCCCCGTCGATGTCGGTGTTCGTGGTCGCGTTGAGCACGGCATGGTAGACGTGGTCGTTCGCGCCGCCGTCGAGCGCGCCCCAGAGCCCGGCGAACGCGGGATCCCCATAGACCGAGGCGAAAGAGTCCTGGCTGCCGGTCCACCCGTGGATGAAAATCACCGGATAGACACAGTCGCCCGCCTGCGCCGCTGCCGGACGCGGCCCGATGCCCACCCAAACGCACACCCACAGCGCCGCCCACAGTCCCCGGAAAAAAAGATCTCGCATCTCCTTGAAGGTAAAAAGGTCTTTTCGCCCGTGCCCGCGCACCGGACGCACTTCGCCCCGAGCAATATCGAACATTTTGACGGAAAAAACAGGCAGGCGCACGCCCTGGTGCGTCCCTGCCGGGACGGGCGGGCGGAAGGGTCAGAATTTCCAGAAGGCGTCCTTGAAGTGCTCGATGTCCGGCTCCGTTTCACCGAGGATGATCGCAACGACGTCGAAGCGGCAAGGCATCCCGTCCATGCGGTTCTCGTGGAGGTACGCTTCGGCGGCTTTGATGAGATTGCGTTTCTTCTCCTCCGTGACCGCCTCCTCGGGGCGTCCGAAGCCGAGACCGGTGCGCGTCTTCACCTCCACGAACACGAGGTCCCCGCCCTCTGCATAGTTCTCCGAGGGCTCGAAGCAGATCAAATCCACCTCGGCGCGTTCGAAGCGATATTGACGCTCGATGATGCGATAGCCTTTGCTCTCTAGATACGCCGCCGCGATTCGTTCGCCCCGGTCTCCGATGTTCTTGGTCGTCATGTGCCCCGCTGATGAATATGCATCTTCCCTGCGAACAGACTTGAAAGTTACGCCAGAAAACTTCATTTTCCTTCGTCTCTATACAGGTGGGCCTGAGATTGGATGACTCCGTTGCATTTCTCCGATGTGGGACGGCCCCCTCCATGTGACCGGACCGCTCCTCCGTAGTGCTAATGAATGAGATCGAGCGGTCCGCACGCCACCTTCGCCAATCGCACCAACTTTGTGGAATACCCATGCATCGCTATTTACGTGTCCTCTCGGCTGTTCTGTTTCTCTTCTACGCACATTCGGCTGTGGCTCAAGACGTGCTCAAAGCGCGGTATGCGCAGGACCGCGCCAACAGTCCCCGAACCACGAACCTGTCCTCCATCACCGGCGCGGCGACCCCGTGCGTGAACGGGAACGCGGGCGGCTTCGCCTGCAACAACGTCGATCTGCTGGCTCGGATGACCTCCTCCGACATCGGCGGCAGCGCCGGCGTCGATCTCAACGACATCTGGGGCTGGACGGACCCGGTCACGGGCGTCGAATACGCGCTCGTCGGGCTGGAGAACGGCACCTCGTTCGTCGAACTCTCCGACCCCGAGAATCCCGTCTACATCGGCAAGCTGCCGACCCACTCTTCCTCCTCGCTCTGGCGCGACCTCAAGGTGTACAACGACCATGCGTTCATCGTCAGCGAGGCAAGCAGCCACGGCATGCAGGTCTTCGACCTGAACCAGCTCCGCGACGTGACCAACCCGCCCGTGACCTTCACCGAGACGGCGCACTTCGCCGGCGTCGGGAACGCGCACAACATCGTCATCAACGAGGACACCGGCTTCGCCTACATCGTCGGTTCGACGTTCGGCGGATCGAACCTCTGCGGCGGCGGCCTCTATATGGTCAACATCCAGGATCCCGCCAACCCGGCGTTTGCCGGGTGCTTCGGGGGCGACGGATACACGCACGATGCCCAGTGCGTCATCTATAACGGCCCGGACACCCAGCACGTCGGCGACGAGATCTGCTTCGCCTCGAACGAAGACACCCTCACCATCGTCGACGTCACCGACAAAGCCAACCCCGTACAGCTCTCGCGCACCGGTTACACACAGGACGGCTATACCCATCAGGGCTGGCTCACGGAGGACCACCAGTATTTCCTCCTCGACGACGAGCTCGACGAATCTTTCTTCGGGCTGAACACCACCACGCGGATCTGGGACGTCACCGATCTCGAAGACCCGATCATCCAGACCATCTATACCAGTCCCATCGGCTCGATCGACCATAACCAGTACGTCGCGGGCGACCACACGTATCAGTCGAACTATACGAGCGGGCTGCGCATCCTCAACATCGCCGACGTGAACAACCCCTTCGAGGCCGGCTTCTTCGACACGTACTCGCCGAGCAACTCGAAATCGTTCGTCGGAACCTGGAGCAATTACCCGTACTTTTCGAGCGGCGTCGTGATCGTGAGCGACATCACGGAGGGGCTGTTCGTGCTCCAGCCGACGCTCGACGGGACGCCCCCGCCCCCGGACCTGGCCATCACGCTGACGCCCGAGAGCGACAACATCGTCGTCCCCGGCGGCGGCGGCAGCTTCCAGTACGACCTCACCGCCACGAACACCAGCGCCGTCTCGCAGACGGTGGACCTCTGGCTCGTGATTGACGGGCCGGGCATCAGCCGCACCTTCGGTCCGGTGACGAAGACCCTCGCCCCGGGCGGCAGCCTCACGCGCACCATGACGCAGAACATTCCCGCGGGAGCGCCCGCCGGCTCGTACACGCTCACCGGCAACATCGGCTCCTTCCCCATTGCCGAGGACAGCGACAGCTTCCCGTTCGAGAAGTCGGCGGCCAAAGGCGGGACGAACGCGGAGACCGAGTGGCGTTCGTCGCTCGATGCGCGCGCCGGGGCCGCTAGCAGCCCGGCGGAGACGCCCTCAGCCTTCACGCTCGATCAGAATTACCCGAACCCGTTCAACCCGACGACGACCATCCGGTACACGCTCACCGAAGCAAGCCCGGTCACGCTGACGATCTACAACCAGCTCGGACAGCGCATCCGCACGCTCGTTTCGGGGCAGCAGTCGGCGGGCACGCATACGCTCGAATGGAACGCGACCAACGACGCGGGCGCGCGTGTGCCTTCGGGACTGTACGTCTACCGACTCGAAGCCGGCGGCGTCTCGCTCACCCGTTCGATGACGCTGCTGAAGTGAGCGTCCACACATGCGAAAAAGGCCCGGGGCATGGCGCTCCGGGCCTTTTTTCGTTCAAGCATACGGGCCGCCGGGTCAGTCGCCCCGCGGGAGGACCCGGTGCTCTATGGTCCGCCACCGCTCGCTGATCTCATGCTGGGCGAGGACTGCAGAATAGCCCACGGCGTCGAGGAAGTTTTGCTCCCGCCCGGCGAACGTCTGCTTCGCGAAAAACCATTCCGCCCGTCCTTCTCGGATGAGCGCTTCCACTTCGTCCTTACCCAGATATCCACTCACGCACACGACGGGGATGCCCGCCTCGTTCATAAACTGAAGCCCCTGCCGGTCATACGCGTCCCCGGGGATGAGGCTTACGTCGACGACGGCCACCATCGGATGATAGGTCCGGAGCATCTCCCGGGCGTCGGCATAGTTGTCGACGATGCGCACGGCATAGCCGCCTTCTTCGAGAATCCGGGTTAGCTCGCGCTGCCAGGCGCGTTCGTCCTCGATCAAAAGAACTTCTGCTTTCGTTTCCATGATCCACCTCCTGGCTTTTCCGAACGATCGCCTTCAATATAAGGACGGACTCGGTTGCGCGAGCCTTCCTCCATGAGAAATACGGCGCGAGGGAGCCGAGAGAAACACAAACCTTGCCCCGGCGCTCGCTTCGGGGCGGCTCGGCCTCCCGAAGGAGCGGCAGGCGCGAAGCAAACGCGCGTCCATGACGTCAACCGTCCCGATCACGGCAGAGCGAGGGACACGGTGAACCGAGCGCCCGCGCCCGGCGCACTCTCCATCGTGATTTCCCCGCCCATGCGCTCGATCTGATAGCGCGAGGCCCAGAGCCCGATCCCGTGCGGCTTCGCCTCGCCTTTCTCCTTCGTCGAGTAGAGCGGCATGAAGATCTTCTCGGCGTCTCCCGGCGCAATGCCGGAGCCGTCATCGGCGACGTGAAGGTCCACCATCTCATCCTCGGCGCGAAGCTCCGTGGTGATGCGGATCGTCCCGGCCCCGGCCTGTGCGGCATTCTGGAGCAGGTTGACCACGATCTCGACGAGGTGCACCGCCACGGCCCGCCCCCGGTCGGCCCCCGGCGCGATCTCCGTCAACACCTTGACGTTCGGATTGATGCTCCTCAGGTGCGCCGCTTTGATGGCCTTGGCCGCCACCCACCCGAGGTCTACCGGCTCCGGGTGCCCGATGTCGCGCAGGCGGAGCTGGTTGGCCATTTCCATCAATCCCTGCGTATCCTCTTTGAGGTGCTCCATTCGGGTGAAGATACGGTCGTCTTCGATGCCGAGGGCGTGGAGTTTTTCCGAGATGTCATTGATGATCATCGGCACGGTTCCGGCCACGTTCGCCATCTTGTGGGCAAACTGCGCGGCGGCGGCGCTCAGCGTAGCGATGGCTTCCGCCGTGGCCGCCTTGCGTTGCGCCTCCGAGAGCTTCGCCAGCTGGATGCGCGTGGCGGCCATCTCGGCGAAGATGCGGATCGTATTCATCTCCTCGGCCGTGGGCGTGTGCGGCGCGCGGAAGAACGCATAGAGCACACCGACGCTCTTCTTCTCCGAGCGGAGCGCGATGCCGATGAACGCGCGCAAGCCGTTCGGCTCCATGATGTGCCGCCTGAGGTTCTGCACGAGTTCCGCCTCGACGCTTGCTTCGGGCAACTCCTCGACGTCCTCGATCACGATGGCGCCGGTGCGCATGAGCGTATGCGTGAGCCCTTTCGGGCGCGGCGGAGCGATGCGAAAGGCCTCCATGTCCAACCCCGCCCCGGCGACGAGTTCGCGTTTGAGGGTGCGTTCGGTCTCATCCCAGGGATAGAGGATGGCGGCGTCGGCCCGGAGGACCCGCATCGCCAGATCGGCCACCCGCGAGAGTGCGCCGTGGAGCGTCCCCGCCTCGGCCACCTTCATGACCGCCTCCCGGAGCGCTTCGAGGTCGTGGATGTGTCGCTTGTCGCTCTCGCGAAGCTCGGCAAGCTGGATCGCCAGCCCGGCGTGATAGGCGAAATGGTAGACGAGGTTGGCCTCCTCCTCGGAATAGTGCGGGCGCTCCCGGAAGTGGAGGTAAAGCACGCCGACGGGCCGCGCGCCGTCGGGGTGAAGCGGGAACGCGCCGGTGCTCGTGATGCCGGCTTTCCGCACGACGGGGTTGAGCTTCGCCGGGTCGTTCTCCCACACGTAACTGCCCGTCTTCATCACCCGCGCGCCCATGCCGTCCCGGCGCGGGAGGTGCATCCACTCCGCGCCGAGCCCCACGCTCACCTCTCGCTGAAACCGGCGGGTGACCGGATCGAAACGATGGATGCGACACGAGTCGGCTCCGAAAACATCCATGGCCGACGCCGCAATGTGCTCGAGGATGCGCATCCGGTCGGGCTCGGTCAGGATCTTCGCATTGATCGAGCGCAGGGCACGCAATACGTCGTCGAACGGCAACATGGCCCTCACCTCTTTCGCCATAACGAATCCATTTTAACCGCTATGTTTCCTACGACCGGTCGTCGGCGAAGGCTCCGCCCCCGCGTCCCGTTACTCATCTCCGGGCAGTCGAGACGGCCGAGCGAAAGATAGGGTCCGCTCCACAGAGAAACCCTACGGCCTTCGCTCCGCTTTCCGAGCCCCCGTTCGCGGCTAATTTTCCGGAGGCGACGCCTCACAATTTCTTAAAAAAACACTATACTCCGGGACACGCTTTTCTCCCTCCCACCCTTTTCCAGATCATTTTCATGGCGAATATCAACCGTCCGAAGGTGTATGACGTGGCCATCGTGGGCTCCGGCGCCGGCGGCGGCATGGCAGCCTACGTCCTCACGGCCGCCGGGGCCGACGTGGTGATGCTCGAAGCCGGGCCGAACTGGGATTCCGCCACCGACGGCGCAATGTTCAAATGGAACTATACCTCGCCCCGGCGGGGAGCCGCCACGCCCGAGCGGTCCTTCGGCGAGTTTGACGGGTGCATCGGCGCCTGGGAAATCGACGGCGAGCCGTACACGCACGCGCCCGGCACGAAGTGGGACTGGTTCCGCGCGCGGATGCTCGGCGGGCGTACGAACCACTGGGGGCGCATCTCCCTCCGTTTCGGTCCGGACGACTTTCGCGGGCGCTCCCTCGACGGCCACGGCGACGACTGGCCCATCGGGTACGAGGACGTCGCTCCGTACTATGACAAGGTGGACCGCTTTGTCGGCATCTTCGGCAACCGGGACGGTTTTCCCAATGAGCCCGACGGCATCTTTCTCCCGCCCCCGAAGCCGCGCCTCCATGAGCTGCTCGTCATCGAAGGGGGCAAGAAGGCCGGCATCCCGGTGCTCGCCAACCGCCTCTCGATCCTGACGAAGCCGCTCAACGGTCGGCCCGCATGCCACTATTGCGCGCAGTGCAACCGGGGCTGCGCCACGCACTCGAACTTCTCCTCCACTTCGGTGCTCCTCCCTCCGGCGAAGAAGACGGGCCGCCTGACCATCATCCCGCACGCGATGGCGCGCGAGGTGCTCACCGACCGCGAGGGGCTCGCCACCGGCATCTCATACGTGCACACACAGGAGATGCGGGAATATCAGGTGCGGGCGAAGACGGTCGTGCTGGCGGCCAGCGCGTGTGAGACGGCCCGGCTCCTCCTCAATTCAAAGTCGCCGCGCCACCCGAACGGACTGGCCAATTCGAGCGGCGTCGTCGGGCATTACCTCATGGATTCGACGGGGGCGGACGTGGTGGGGCTTTTCCCGCAGCTCATGGACCGCCCCGCCTACAATGAGGACGGCGTCGGCGGCGCGCACATCTACATCCCGTGGTTCGGATACGACGAGCAACGCGACTTCGCCCGGGGCTATCACCTCGAAGTGTGGGGCGGGCGCGGGGAGCCCGGATATGGCTTCATGGGCGACATCCACCGCTTCAACGGCCTCGTCGACGATGCGAACAACAACCTCAAAAAAGCCGGGGGCTACGGCCTCTCCCTCAAACAGGATTACCGGCGCTTTTACGGAGCCCTCGCGGGCTTCTCGGCGCGGGGCGAGATGATCGCGCGGTACGACAATTATTGCGAGATCGACCCGACGACCGTCGACAAGTACGGCATCCCGGTGCTTCGCTTCAACGTCACCTGGAGCGACCAGGAATACCTGCAGATCAAGCACGCACAGGAGGCTGCCCGGCGGCTGATCCGGGCCATGGGAGGCGAAGTGCTCTCGCCGATGCCCTCGAAGGAGGAAGGCTACGGCATCCTCCCGCCGGGACGCATCATCCACGAGGTGGGCACGGTGCGGATGGGCGACCACCCGCAGACCTCCGCCCTGAACCGGCACTGTCAGGCCCACGACGTCAAAAACCTCTTCGTGGCCGACGCCGCGCCTTTCGTCTCCCAGGCGCACAAGAACACGACATGGACCATTCTCGCGATGGCCTGGCGCACCGCCGAGCACATCGCCGAGCTTCGGAATCGGGGCGAGCTTTGAGGCCCGCTCCGCTTTCTTCTGACCAGACGCACATGCCATGGATCGCCGCGAATCTTTCAAAATGATTGCGCTCGCCCCGTTGATGGCGGGCTTCACATGGACGGGTCGGGACGTCGAGCGCGCCCACGAGCAGACCGTCGCCGCGCGGGCCGCCGGGGACTTCGAGCCGCAGTTCTTCACCGCGCATGAATACGAGACCGTCCGCCTCCTCGTCGACCTGATCCTCCCGGCGGACGAACGATCCGGGAGCGCCACGGAACTCGGCGTGCCCGAGTTCATGGACTTCATGATGACGGATCGTCCGGACATGCAGACGCCCATGCGCGGCGGCCTCGCGTGGCTCGACGCCCACACCCTCCGGCGCTTCGGCCACACCTTCGCCGCCGCCACCGAGGACGAACGGCGGCGCGTGCTCGATGAGATCGCCTATCCGGAGGAGGCCGCGCCGGAGCTCGCCCACGGCGTCGCCTTTTTCAACCGCTTCCGCAACCTGACCGCCTCCGGCTTCTGGACGACGAAGGAGGGCATGGAGGACCTTCAATACATGGGCAACCGGTTCGTGGCGAAGTGGGAAGGCGCGCCGAAGGCGGAAGTCGAACGCCTCGGCCTCAGTTTCCCCGACTGGGCCACCGAGTGAAAAACGGGCGCGGCCGGAGCAATCCTGTCCGATCCGGCAACCATCGCTCCGCTCGGACGTCTGGCAGGGGGTGTCCCTTCCGATGACCTTCGACGCAACGATGCGTGCTTTTCTTTCCCTGCTCCTTTTGCTTCTCCTTTCGACCGGTTGGACGGCACCGTCGCGGACGGATGTCGGCGATCCGCCGCTCCCCTGTCTGGCCTCACCGCCGCAGACGACGGGCGCCTACCTCGAAACGCGCCTCCACATCGAGCGGGACGAGGTCGTGCTGGCGGGACGGTTGCTCGTGCCGAACCGGCCCGGTCCCCATCCGGCCGTGGTCATCCTCGCCGGCGGCGGGCGCGACTCGCAGGTCAACTACACACCCCGCTTCATCGCCACGCGGCTGGCCCGGTGCGGCATCGCCGCGCTCATCTACGACAAGCGCGGCACCGGGCTTTCGGGCGGCGTGTGGGAACAGACCACCTTCGACGACCTGATCGACGACGCCGTGGCCGCCGTCGAGCGCCTTCGCGCCGACCCCCGCATCGACGCCGCGCACACGGGGCTCATCGGCATCAGCCAGGGCGGCAGACTTGCGCCCGTCGCCGCCGCGCGCGCCGGGGGCGTCGCCTTCCTCGCAGCCGCTTCGCCTCCGTTCGCCTCTCCCCGCGAAACGCGCCTGTTCGCCCTCGACAACCTCTTCGTCCGGCGCAGCTATGCCCCGTACTGGCGCGACCCTTTCCTCGCCCTCTGGCGCGACTTCCTCACCCGCCTCGAAAACGGCGACCCCCTCCATCCTCTCGACCGGCGGCGGGAGGAGCTGGCGTCGTATCTTCCCGGTTCTCTCCTCCCTCCGCCCTCGTCGCGCCTCGTCCGAAGCCCGCTGTACAACTCCCTCGCCTCGGATTATTCCGAAGAGCTGCGCATGGTGAAGGCGCCCTTTCTCGTCCTCTACGGCGCGCGCGACGCCCTCATCCCGGTCGAAACGAGCCTCACGCATCTCCGGAAAGCCCTGCCGCCGGACGCCCCCCTCGAAGTCGTGATCGTGCCGGAGGTGGATCACGCGTTCCGGTACGAGAATGCCGCCCGCCCACGTTTCCGTTTCGAAGAAACCATCATCGCGTGGACGCTCTCGCAGGCGGGGCTCGGCGAAACCTGCGGGGAAAACTCCGCGCGTGGGGACGGGGAATGCGCGCGCCCTCCCGCCGCTTCCTCAAACTGAGCCTCCCGTCTCCCTCAGAAGCGGAGATGCACGACGATCCTTCCCGGCGCCCTTCGATCCTCGCGTTTCAAAAATCCCGGCGTGATCGACGGGCCGACGAGGTGGACGAACACCGCCGTCCCCGTGCCGAGCAGCGCCCCTGCGAGCACGTCGCCCGGGTAATGGACGCCGAGCCACATACGGCTCACGGCCACGCTCGCCGCCCACGCCGCCGCCGGCGCGACGACGTACCACTCCGGATGGGAGAGGCTCCACGAGGCCGCCATTGCGAAGGCAAGGGTCGTGTGGCCGGAAGGGAAAGAGAAGGGGTCGGTCGGACGCCCTCCGCGCACCGTCACGTCCGGAAGCGCCCTGTACGGCCTCGGCCTTCGAATCAGATGTTTCAAGCCCACGGCCGCCGCCGAGGCAAGCCCCCACGTCACCGACAGTCGATAGACGTCCTCATAGGCGCCGTCGTCCCGAAGGAGCGCCGCGCCGGCCCATGCCGCCGCCGGACCCGCGAAGAACACCGGATAGGCCGTCGCATCCACGCTCCGGAGGTAGTCCCCGAGCAGGGGGTCGTCGAGGTGATAGACGGCATAAAAGAGGCGCGCGTCCGTGGAAAGGGTATCCGCCGGTTGTCCACGCGCAACACCTCCGCCGACGGCGATGGTGAGGCCGACAAGCAGCCACGTCGCCCTCCGGCGGCGCGCGGACGAGCGCGGGCGGGTGCGCATCGCCGTCAGACGGGCTCCGCAGCGACCCCGTTGGCGGGCTCCGCCTTCGGGATCATCCCGAGCGCTTCCTTGACCCGGTTCTTGACCTCGGCGTGGAGCGTTTCGTTCTCCCGGAGCCAGGTCTTCGCCGACTCACGGCCCTGCCCGATCCGGATGTCGCCGTATGAATACCACGACCCACTCTTGCGGATGATGTCCTTATCCACGGCGATGTCCACCAGTTCTCCCATCGACGAGATGCCCTCGCCATAGATGATGTCGAACTCGGCTTCGCGGAACGGCGGGGCCACCTTGTTCTTGACGACCTTGACGCGCGTGCGGTTGCCGACGACCTCCGTGCCGTCCTTGATCGCGCCGATGCGGCGGATGTCCATGCGGACGGACGAATAGAACTTGAGCGCGCGCCCGCCGGTGGTCGTTTCGGGGCTGCCGAACATCACGCCGATTTTTTCGCGGATCTGGTTGATGAAGATCAGCACCGTCTTCGTACGGTTGATCGTGCCGGTGAGCTTGCGGAGCGCCTGGCTCATGAGGCGGGCGTGCAAGCCCACGTGGCTGTCGCCCATGTCGCCTTCGATCTCGGCGCGCGGCACGAGAGCCGCCACCGAGTCGATCACGATCAGGTCGAGCGCGCCGCTTCGGATGAGCATGTCGCAAATGTTGAGCGCGTCTTCACCCGTGTCGGGCTGCGAGATGAAGAGGTTGTCGATGTCCACGCCGAGCTTGCCGGCATAGCTCGCGTCGAAGGCGTGCTCGGCGTCGATGAAGGCGCACGTGCCTCCGAGCTTCTGCGCCTCCGCCATGATGTGCGTGGCCAAAGTCGTCTTCCCCGACGATTCCGGGCCGTAGATTTCGATGACGCGGCCCCTCGGCACGCCGCCCACGCCCAGCGCGGCGTCGAGCGCCAGCGAACCGGTCGGGATGGCGTCGATGGCCAACACGGGCGCATCGCCCATCCGCATAATGGCGCCCTTGCCGTAGTTTTTCTCGATCTGCTTGAGCGCCATGCTCAGCGCTCTCTGCTTTGCGGGATCTGCCATGTTCCACTCGTCGATTGTGTATGAGAAAGGTTGTTTCAGCGGAAAAACGTCTCGCGTGGCGGCAGGATAGCAAGCCGCGCTGACAACGGAGCGTCATATTCCGTCAAACACCCCACACCCGCAAAATATAACCCGCAGCCGCAGATTTTTTTCGGGCGGAGCGACCTTTGATACAACACGCCGACGGCGGTGGGGTTGCACCCGAGTGACGAAAGAAAAGAGAGAGGTTTCGGCTATCCGGCCTGCTCGTTCAGATGAACGACCGTATTGTACTTCGGCAGCAGGCGAAGGCTCTCGGTGATGTAGGCCGGCCAGGCGGGCTGGTCCACCTCGATGCGTTCGTCGTTGACCTGCACCGAGGGCTCACCCGCGAGCAGCGTGACGAAGTCGCGCCGGAGCACGAGAGCCGACTTCTGGAGGGTCGACTCGTCCGAGAGCAACGAACGGAAGCCCACCCGTTCGAGTTCATCCATGAGGTTGACGAGCGACTGGTTGGCCAGAACGCGGTCGGAGATGGGCGTCTCCGGATCGGCCGTGGCGAGGCGGCGGAAGAGGAACAGGGCATACCGCCCGATGAGCGCCCCCAGCATGTCGATGATGCGTGCCTCCCCGACCACCGACACCCACAACCCACCCGCATCCAGCCCGCCGGTCTCAATCTTGACGACGCGGAGCGCCTGTTCCTCACAGGACACGTCGGTCAGCCGGCACAGTTCGTGATAAGCCCGCTCGAGCGAGGCCAGCTTCCCGACCACGGCTCCGAAGGACCGGCTGTGTTTGAAGAAAAGCGAGAGTTGCCCCTGCCCCCGATCCACCTCATCGTTCTGCGCCAGCATCTGTCGCATCGTGAAGAATAGATGCCGGAACGTAATGAGCGTCGGATAGAGGTGTCCCGCCTCGATCAGCAACTCGGCGAAAGACTCGTCGCTGCCCGAACGAGCATACCGCTCAGCGGCTTCATAGAAGCTCTCCACCTGCTCGGTCAGTTCCCGCACGGCGCGGTCTTCCACCTCCTCGAAAGCGCCCTGCACACGCTGGAGCGTCTCCTTCAGGGTGATCCCCTCATGGAAGATGTGTCCCAGCGGGAAGGTGTCGGACTGTTTCCGGATTTCCAGGAATTTGTCCTGGGTGAACTGTTGTTTCTTTGAAAAAATCGTCCGATTGCGCGTGTGAAGGAGCTCAATCAGCTCCTGCGAGATTTGCTGATACCCACGCGCAAGGATAAAAATATATTTCGGAAGCACGCGATCGATGCTGATCACGGCCAACAAAGCTTCCAAATGTTTCCGGAGTTCGAAAGATGTCATTGGAGGACACTGAATCGTCTGGAATAAAACGGTGACTTTTTCCCTTTCCGCCCGGCGGCTGCTTGTATCATCGTCGGCGAGCGGGCATTATTAAGAAGCTGATCGGCCCATTTAAGGCCAGGTGGGTTGGAAGGTGCGGCGTCAGATGCCCCAGTGCGCCAGGGCGAGATTGTCCCGGGAATGCCCGTAAAAGAATCCGAGCAATAAGCCGCGCATCATGACCTCGGCCTCATCCACGCTCAGCTCGTAGGTCTCGGTGAGGCATGTGAGACGAACGCCAAACATACTCGCTTCGTAGCCGGAGACGAGGCCGAAGGCGACGCAGAGCCGCAACATCTCTTCGAAGGTCGGCTCCGGGTAGGCGGTGATAAAATCTTCCAGGGTAGCGTATTCCATGCCGATGCAAAAAGGGCGCTTGTTGGGGGAAGGCTTCGCGCTCGCGTGCGCGTCGGTAACTTGCCCATGGTATCGACGGGAAAGCCGCGCCCTCAAACGGTACCGCGGTGGACCACCGGATTTTTGCAATGGCCATGAGCAACGCCGGCCCCGGTGCGAAAGATCAGGGGCCCCCTTGCCCTCGCATCATCGACACGCGTTTCGTCTCCGCCATACAAGCGGGTCTCGCTCAAACGCCCCGCCGCTCACCCGAGGCGAAAGAGACGGAGGGCATTCTCGGTGGTGACCTCTGCGACTTCGTCGAAGGTCCTCTCCTTGACCGCCGCCAGCTTTTCGGCAACATAGGTCAGGAAGGCCGGCTCGTTCCGTTTCCCCCGCATGGGATCCGGCGCGAGGAACGGGGCATCGGTTTCGAGCACGATCTGCTTCATCGGCGCCTCGCGCACGGCCCGGGCGACACGTTTCTTGTTGACGAAGAGGCCGCCGAGACCGATGAGGAAGCCCAGCGACGCGGCCTTCCGGGCCACTTCCGCCGTTTGTTCGAAGCTGTGGAAGATGCCGCGCATGCGCCCGGGGTGATCGGAGGCCGCCCGCTCCTCGTCGAGGATGCGCACGAGGTCGTCGGTCGCTTCGCGATTGTGGAGGATCAGCGGCAGGTCCTTCTCGATGGCGAGACGGATGTGGCGGCGGAAGAAGCGCTCTTGTCGGTCGTCGAAGGAGCGGTCCCAGTAGTAATCGAGCCCGCTTTCCCCGACGGCCACCACCTTCGGATGATCGCACAGCGCCGCCACGGCCGCGAAGTCTTCGTCCGTGGCCTCTTTCGTTTCGGACGGGTGGAGGGCGGCCATGGCATAGAGCCCGTCGTGCCGTTCGCAGAGTTCGAGCGCCCGGTGGATCGAAGGCACGTCGATGGCCGGCATCAGGATGCGCGCGACGCCGGCTGCCCGGGCGCGGGCGATTACGGCTTCGCGGTCCTCATCGAAGCGGTCGAGGTAGAGATGAGCGTGGGTGTCGATGAGCATGCGGTGCGTACGGACGGTTGGCGATGCCCCTTATAAGATCGACGCCCGCAAACGTTCTTCCCGAAACCATTCGCCGGCGGGTATCGACCACTCGCCCCCCTTTTTTGCGTCCTCGCGAACCTCGGAGGCGGTTTTGCTTATCAACGATGGAGCTTCCCGGCGGCCCCACGGCCCCTCCCCCTTCCCATCCCTCCGACCAGCGTGAAGCGATTCCTCCTCACAGCCAGAGCCCTGGTGTGGCTGACGCCGCTCCTGGCGCTGATCCCGCTCGGCCAGATGGCCTCCGACTGGGTCGAGGTCTACCGCGTGACGGCGACGTGGCCCCGGGCGATGCCGCACAGTTTCGACTGGGTGGTGTGGAAAGACGCCGACGACGGCATCCGGGCGGAATACGTCTTCCCGCACGGTCCGGCGGCAGAGGCCGGCATCCGGGAGGGCGACGCTTTTTACATGCTCGAAGGCCTGCAATATTTCAGCGCCGAGGACCTACGGGGCGCCACGCAGGGCATCGAGCCGGGGCAGGTGCGCACGTACTACGTGATCCGGAACGACGAGGTGCTCACGGCGCCGGTCCGCTTCACCAGGTATCCGACGTTCCTCTATCCGCTTTCCGCCGCGCTCTGGCGCTTCTCCATCTGGGGCTTCACGCTCGGCGTATTCTTTCACCTGCTCGGTCTCTCCATCGCCGCGCCGCTGGCCATGCGCAGCCGCACCGCGTGGCAACCGCTGTTGCTCATCCTCGTCTCCTCGCTCTGGATGTTCGGCAACCTGGCGCGGATGCTCATGGTTGAGCTCTTCGGCCCGCCGGTCACGGGCAGTGCGTACGACCACGTCTTTCAGGGGCTGACGCTCATCAGCCTGGCGGGGTGGATCGGCTTCCCCGTGCTTCTCTTCCGCAAGGTCCTCTGCGACGCCGAGTTGCTCGAAGACGAACGTCTCGGCGCGGGGCGGCCGGCCATCTACGTCACACCGCTCCTGCTCGCACCGGCGGCGCTGATCACTTCCGTGCAGGGCGCCCTGGGGCCGCTGACGCTCGACGGCCTGCTCGTGCCCATCCTCTTTTACGCCTCGTGCTACATCGGGGCGGCGGCGCTGCTCGTGCTCGCCCTCTATGCCTTCGAGCGGGAGAAGGCCGAGCGGCTGCTCTGGAGCTGGCGGCCCGCCGGCGCAGCGGTCATCCTCACGGCGGCGCTCTTCACCGCGCTCTCGGTGCTCGGCGTCGTCCCCATTCTCGGATCCGTCACGGACACGACCGCGGGCTGGTTGATCGTCTGCGCCCAGCTCCTCTTCGTCGTCCCCGTAACGCTCGTCTCGGCGGCCCCTCTCCGTCACGGCAAGGTGGACGAGGTGCTCTCACGCGCATTGACGTACCTGACGGTGCTCGGCCTCGTCTTCTTCGCCTTCGTCGGCGGAATGTCGGTGCTCGATCCGTACCTGGAGCGCATGGCCGCCCCGCGCCACGTGGTGGCGGGCCTGTACGTCGTGCTCCTCCTGATCGTCTTCGAGCGGCTGGCGCGTCCGATCCGCGCCTACACCCGCGCCTTCTTCGTCACCGACCGACAGCGCGCGCGAAAGGCGGTGAGCCGCTTTCAGGAACAGATGCGCACCATCCTCGACCACGAGACGCTCGTCCGAAGCACCATCGACGTGGTGGGCAAAGCCTATGATGCCCGCTCGGCCATCCTCTTCATCCGTCCGCTCGGCACGACCGGGCCATGGGTTTCGAGCGCGTATCACCCGGAGCCGCCCTACCTCACCGAACGCCTTTTTCACCGTATCTGGCCCCATTTCGAACGCGAGGGACGCATCTGGGCTCGCAACCCCGAGTTGGACGAGAGCCGTCTGCCCGCGGAACTCTCCCGGCTCCTGACCGAGCGCGGCGCCGCGCTGGCCGTCCCGATCATGGGCGACGGCGCACCGATCGGGCTGCTCGTGCTCGGCATGAAGAAACAGCGGCGGGCGGTCTACAACCTCGAAGACCTCGAACAACTCCGCTCGCTCGGAGGACAGCTAGCCCTCGCCGTCGAACGGCTGAACCTCGTCGAGCGGGAGAAGATGCTCGCCCGGCAGCGCGCCGAGGCGCAGCTCGTCGCCCTTCGCGCACAGATCAACCCCCACTTCCTCTTCAACGCGCTGAACACCATCATCTCGTTGATCGAGGAGCGTCCGGAGGAGGCCGAGGCCGTCGTCGAAAACCTCGCGGCCATCTTCCGGCATATCCTGCAGACGAGCGGGCATCCGTTCGTGTCGCTGGAGGAAGAACTCGCGCTCGTCTCGCACTACCTGGCTATCGAGCAGGCGCGCTTCGGCGACAAGCTGCGCGTGGACATCGACGTGGAGCCGGAGGTGCAGGCCGTCCCGGTGCCCGCCTTCGCCGTGCAGACGCTCGTCGAGAATGCCGTCAAGCACGGGATCGAAAAACAGCGCGAGGGCGGACGCTTGCGGATCGTGTGTCGGCGGACGGAAGACGGGCTCGTCGAGATCGTCGTCTCCGACACGGGCGTGGGCATCCCCGCGCTCTTCGACGCCGCGCCGGGCGAGCTCGTCCCCGACGGCATCTACGGCATCGGTCTGGCGAACGTGGCGGAGCGCCTCGAGCACCTGTACCTCCGGAGCGACCTCCTCCGAATGTGGAGCCGTCCGGGGGAGGGGGCCACCGTCCGCCTCCTCGTGCCGCCCTCCCGACCCGGCGCCTCTTCCGGAGACGGCTATCGTCCCCCGGCATAAATCACGATTGCACGGAAGCCGCCCTGAACAGCACTACGCCCCACACACCCGCGATGTCCCTCACCCAACCCGCACTGCCATGCTCCACGTTCTGATCGTTGACGACGAGGCCCCGGCCCGCCGCCGCCTCAGGCGCCTGCTCGCGCCGATGGAAGAGGCCGGACGCCTCCGCATCGCGGGCGAGGCCTCGGACGGCGTGGAGGCCCTCGAACGGATGCAAGAGACGCCGGTGGACCTCCTCTTCCTCGACATCCAGATGCCCGAGATGAACGGCTTCGAGGTCGTCGAACGGCTCGATCCCGCGCGCCGTCCGGTCGTCGTCTTCACCACCGCCTACGACGAATACGCGCTCCGCGCCTTCGACGCGAACGCCGTCGACTACCTCCTCAAGCCCATCAGCCGGGAGCGTCTCGAAGAAGCCGTCGCGCGCGCCGAGCGGGCCGCCGAGCGCCCCGACGCGCGACAGGCCGGCGACGAGCGGATCGAACGGCTGCTCGACTGGGTGGAGGCACAGTCGAGCGCCCACCCATCCGCCGAACCCGCCTCCGGCGCATACATCCAACAGCTCTCCATCCCCTACCGCGACCGCATCCTCATCGTCCCCGTCGAGCGCCTCGTCTCCGCCGAGATCAGCGAGGGCATCGCGCGCCTGTACGTCCTCGACGAGCCCGCCGGTATGGGCAAGCCCCGCCTCCGCCAACACATCGTCAGCTACACCCTCGACCAGCTCGAAGCGCACCTCGACCCGAGCCGCTTCGTGCGCGTCCACCGCTCGGCCCTCGTGCAGTATGACCACATCCGCGAACTCATTCCCTGGTTCAGCGGACGATACAAGCTCCTCCTCACCGGCGACCACGAGGTCATCGCCAGCCGGGAACGCTCGAAAATGCTCAAGGAGCGGCTGATGATGT